>NZ_JBOHCV010000695.1:0-6431 GCF_050698815.1 Streptomyces sp. | reverse complement strand
AGGGCCCGTCCTGTTTCTGCGCATCAGACATGGCTGAACGCTCCTGTATGTCGTCTCGAGGCACCCTGACGGCGTCCCCGGATACACGTCCATGCTGGCACGGCGCCGCCTGCCGGGGGAAGGGCCGCGGGACGGAGTCGGACGGCGTGAGGCGGGGACTTGAAACAGACGAACAGGAGGGGAAGGACCTGCCCGGGTGTGCGGTTTCCGTCACAACGGCCGCCGCGTCGCCGGCAACCGGAACCTCTCGTACCGGGAAGGTCGTCATGCATGACGTAGGGGAACAGCGCCCAAGGCGATCGGACCGGCAGGCTGTTCAGGACATTCACCACGCATCGCCTATCGTTCAACAGGTACCGGCACGGCAAGTGAGGACAGCGGATGGCACGCGCGTACATGGCGGAGGCCGCGAATACTTCGGGCGGCCGGCGGTCTTTCTCCGGCTGGGGCGGACCGGGAGGGCTGCGGCGTGGCTGGGTGCTGGCGACGATCGCGGTACTGCTGGGGCTGGCGCTGTATCTGCACGCCGAGGTCCCCAACGCCGTCGGCAACCTCGGCTCGCTGTGGGAGACCTTCCTGCCCTGGGGCGGGGTGCTCGTGCCCGTACTGCTGGTAGTGGCGCTGCTGCGCCGCTCCGTGGTCGCGCTCGTGGCGGTGCTGGTGCCGGCCCTGGTCTGGCTGAACCTCTTCGGCGGCCAGTTCACCAGCAAGTCGGGTACGGGCGGTGACCTCACCGTCGTCACGCACAACGTCAACGCGGGCAACCCGGACCCCGAACGCACCGCGCGGGAACTGGCCGGTTCGGGTGCGGACATCGTGGCGCTGGAAGAGGTCGCGAGCGGGCAGGCCGGGCAGTACGAGAAGGGACTCGAGGGCCCGTTCCCTTACCACAAGCGGGTGGGCACGGTCGGGGTGTGGAGCAAGTACCCGATGCGGGACACCGGCACCGTCGACATCAAGATGGGCTGGCCGCGCGCGATGCGCACCACTGTCGACACACCCGAGGGCGATGTCGCCGTCTACGCCGCTCATCTGCCGTCGGTGCGCGTGCAGTTCAAGTCGGGCTTCACGGCCGGCCAGCGCGACGACAGCGCGGCGGCGCTGGGCAACGCCATAGCGGACGACCGTACGGGCAGGGCCGTGCTGCTCGGCGACCTCAACGGAACCATGAACGACCGGGCGCTCGCCCCGGTCACCTCCCAGATGCGCTCGACACAGGGCGCGGCGGGCGACGGGCCCGGCTTCAGCTGGCCTGCCTCGTTCCCGACAACACGGATCGACCAGATCATGGTGAAGGGGCTCGAACCGGTGGCGTCCTGGTCGCTGCCCGCCACCGGCAGCGACCACCTGCCCGTGGCGGCCTCGGTGGACTTTTGAACAGCTGAGTGAATCGCGTCACCCGACACCCCGGAACCGGGGGCCATCACCGCAGGTGGGCCCCCGGTTTTTCGTTGCCGTGCGCTGGGTTGTGACTGTCCTGAAACACGGATGGCGCCCGCGGGAGCAAGGTATCTGAGAGGCTTTGTTCAGCACGAGAACATAGAAGTCAGTGCCTGTCACTGCCTGCGATTCGATGGATCCCTTCCTCGACTAAGGCGACGACGCACGCTGAGAACGCTCATCCCCCTTCGTTTACCTCGATCCGCCCTGTCCGGAAAGGTTCCCGCCCCATGCCCATGCCCCTGGCCTTGCTCGCGCTCGCGATCAGCGCCTTCGGAATAGGCACGACCGAGTTCGTGATGATGGGCCTGCTGCCCAACGTCGCGGACGACCTGGGCACGTCCGTGCCCACCGCCGGATATCTCGTCTCCGCCTACGCGATCGGCGTCGTCATCGGCGCCCCCCTGCTCACCGCGATCGGCTCCCGGGTACCGCGCAAGCGGATGCTCGTGCTGCTCATGGGCCTCTTCACCGTCGGAAACCTGGCCGCCGCCATCGCGCCCAGCTACGAGTCCCTGCTCGTGGGGCGAGTGCTGGCCGGACTGCCGCACGGCGCCTTCTTCGGGGTGGGCGCGGTCGTCGCGGCCCGGCTGGTCACGGAGGACCGGCGGGCCCGTGCGGTGGCCACCATGTTCCTCGGGCTGACCGTCGCCAACATCGTCGGCGTTCCGGCCGGCACCGCTGTCGGGCAGGCGCTGGGCTGGCGGGCGACCTTCCTCATCGTCACCGCCATCGGCCTGCTCTCGATGGCGGCCCTCGCCGCGCTGGTCCCGGACGTGCCGCTGGAACACCGCAGCGGCGTCCGCCACGAGATCCGCGCGCTCCGCGACCGTCAGGTGATCCTCGGACTGCTCACCGCGGTCCTCGGCTTCGGCGGCGTCTTCGCCGTCTACAGCTACCTCGCCTCGATCATGACCGAGGTGACCGGCCTCGCCGAGTCCTCGGTCACCGTCGTGCTCGCCCTGTTCGGCATCGGCATGACGCTGGGCGCCCTCGTCGCGGGCCCGCTGACGGACCGGGCGCTGCGGCCCACCCTGTACGGGGGGCTCGGCGCCCTCGCCGCCGCGATGCTCGTCTTCCACTCCGTGGTGGAGATCAAGTGGGCTGCGCTGACGATGGTCGTGCTGCTGGGCGGGCTCGGCTTCATGACGACGACGCCCCTGCAGATGCTGATCATGCAGAAGGCCAAGCAGGCGCCCACACTCGCGGCTGCCGGCAACCAGTCCGCCTTCAACCTCGCCAACGCGGGCGGCGCGTGGCTCGGCGGCGTCGCGATCGCGGCAGGCTGGGGCTGGACGTCGCCCATGCTGGTGGGCGTGGTGCTGGCGCTGGCCGGCCTTGGCGTCGCGGTGCTGGCGGGGGTGCTGGACCGGGACGCCTCCCGCTCCCGCTCGCGGATCGTCGCCCGCGGCCTGCCGCGCCTCAAGCGGGCCCGTCCCGCGGAGAGCGTCACGGGCTGACCCGGGTCTCCGGGGTGAACCCCGGCCGGGGTCTCCCTCGTTGCATAGGGGCCCGCGTTGCGGCGCGGGCCCCTTTCGGGTGGCGATCACACCCTCCTCTTTTCTGGACTGAATGGTCCATTATTGATACATGCGAAAGCGATCCCGTGGCTCGGGTGGAGGGCAGGTCGGGCTCAGTCCAGCAGTCTCAGCGCCTGCTCGGCGGCGTCCCGCACCCGGGCGGGGTCGTCCGACGCCTTGCCGACGATCCGCAGACCCTGCAGCAGCACGAACAGCATGCGGGCCAGCGCGCGCGGATCACGGTCCGCGGGCAATTCCCCCTGGGCCCGGGCCCGTACGAGTGCTGAGTGCAGCGGCATCTCGACGTGATCCCAGCTGATTTCGACCCGGCGGCACGCCGCCCGGTCGTGCGGCGCCAGTTCGGCCGCGGTGTTGGTGACGAAGCAGCCGTTCAGGCGGTCTTCGGGGGAGGCGGCTTCCGCGGCGAAGCGGCGCACCACCGTCCGTACGGCGGGCAGTGCGGGGCCCGGCTGGGACAGTTCGGCCAGGAGGCCGGGGTCGCGCGTCTCGGCGTACCGGTCCATGGCCTTCAGGTACAGCTCGTGCTTGTTGCCGAAGGTCGCGTAGATGCTGGCGCGGCCGATGCCCAGGTGCTCGACGAGATCCGCCATCGAAGTCGCTTCGTAGCCGCGCCGCCAGAACAGCTCCAGGGCCGACTGCAGCGCGGCGTCGGGATCGAATTCCTTGGTCCTGGCCACATCGGAACCGTAGACCTATATGGAACGATCAGTCAACAACTCCGGCTGCGGACTCGCGCCAGCGGTTCGTGATGGGCAGTCGGCGGTCCTTGCCGAAGCCCTTCGCGGAGATCTTCGTGCCCGGCGGGTACTGGCGGCGCTTGTACTCCGCGGTGTCCGTCATCCGCAGCACCCGTGTGACGACGTCCGGGTCGAAGCCGCGCTCGATGATGCCCTCGCGGCCCACGTCGCCGTCGACGTACAGCTTCAGGATGCGGTCCAGCACGTCGTAGTCCGGCAGCGTGTCCGAGTCGACCTGGCCCGGGCGCAGCTCCGCGCTCGGCGGCTTGGTGATGCTGTTCTCCGGGATCGGCGGGGTCTCACCCCGCTCGGCCGCGGCGCGGTTGCGCCACTCCGCCAGCCGGAAGACGTTCGTCTTGTAGACGTCCTTGATCGGACCGTACGCGCCGACCGAGTCGCCGTAGAGGGTCGAATAGCCGCACGCCAGCTCGGACTTGTTGCCCGGCGCGAGCACGATGTGGCCCTCCTGGTTGGACAGGCCCATCAGGGTGGTGCCGCGCAGCCGCGACTGCAGGTTCTCCTCCGCGACCCCGGTGAGTGCCAGGGACTCCATGTAGGCGTCGAACATGGGGCCGATCGCGACGGTACGGAAGTGGAGCCCGGTGCGCCGCGCGAGCTCGGCGGCGTCGTCCTTGGAGTGCTCGGAGGAGTAGCGGGACGGCATCGAGACGCCGTAGACGTTCCCGGGTCCGACCGCGTCGCAGGCGAGGGCCGCGACGAGGGCGGAGTCGATGCCGCCGGACAGGCCGATCAGCACCGAGCGGAAACCGTTCTTGGCGGCGTACGCGCGCAGTCCGACGACGAGGGCCGTGTAGATCTCCTCGTCGTCCTCCATGCGCGGTGCCTCGCGCCCGGCGGCCTCCGGCTCGTACGCGGGCAGCGGCCCTGCGGAGAGCGTGACGTGCTCCACGCGCAGTCCGTCGTCGACGACGCCGCCGGGCGGTGTCGCCGCCGCCGCGGGCAGGTCCAGGTCGACGACGACGCAGCACTGCTCGAACTGCGGTGCACGCGTGAGCACTTCACCCTGGTGGTCGACGATGATCGAGTCGCCGTCGAAGACCAGCTCGTCCTGCCCGCCGACCATCGCGAGATAGGCCGTCGTGCATCCGGCCTCCTGGGCGCGCTTGCGCACCAGTTCCAGACGGGTGTCGTGCTTGTCGCGCTCGTACGGGGAGGCGTTGACGGAGAGCAGCAGCCCGGCGCCGGCGGTACGTGCGGCGGGGACGCGGCCGCCGTTCTGCCACAGGTCCTCGCAGATGGCGAGGGCGACATCGACTCCGTGGACCCGGATGACGGGAAGGGTCTGGCCCGGAACGAAGTAGCGGAACTCGTCGAAGACGCCGTAGTTGGGCAGATGGTGCTTGGCGAAGGCCAGCGCCACCTCGCCCTCGTGCAGTACGGCGGCGGCGTTCCGCGGGGCGCCTGCGGGGCTGCCCAGGACGGCTTGCGCATCCTCGGCGCGGTCCAGATAGCCGACGACGACGGGGACGTCGCCGAAGCCCTCCTCGGCCAGCCTGCGCGCGAGAGTGCGCAGCGCCGTACGGCTGGCGTGGACGAACGAGCCGCGCAGGGCCAGATCCTCCACCGGGTAGCCGGTCAGCATCATCTCGGGGAACGCCACGAGGTGCGCTCCCTGCTCGACCGAACGACGGGTCCAGTGGAGGACCGATTCGGCGTTGCCTTCGAGGTCACCGACGGTGGAGTCGATCTGGTTCAGAGCGAGACGTAGTTGAGGCACGCCCTCCACTGTAATCGTCTGTCTGACGCGATGGAGAGCCGCAGCTGAGTACGTTCTGAGAGCGGCTGTCAAAACGGAGTGACTAGCTCCGCAAAGCGCGTACGGGAACCGGTCACGAGCCCTTCACGTCACCGTCACAACCGTATCCAGTACCCAACCTCACCTACGCGAGGGTATCCGCAGCATTTCGATACCTGGTGTACTGGATTCGACGCCCGCCTGGCGGGCATCGGTCAGTGACGTGAACTCGCCACCGCACAGGGGGATGTACATGCTGGAGGCTCTCGGTCTCGAACCCGTCCAACAGCAGACCTACGAGGCGCTCGTCGACGGTGCCGTCACCGTCTCAGAGCTCCGTACCGTGCTGGGTCTGAGTGCCGCAAAGGTTCGCGAAACCCTCACAGCACTGGAGAAGTTGAGCCTGGTCGGCAGGTACCCGGGGGAGCGCCGTGGCGAGGAGCGGTTCCTGCCCGTGGCGCCCGAGGTCGCCTTCGAGTCGTTGCTGCTGGCCCGCGAGGAGTCCATTCACCGCACCCGCCGCCACATCCAGCTTCTCGCCACCCGCTTCCGCGCCAACGCGACCGCCCGCGATCCCGTCGACCTGGTGGAGATAGTCACCGGCCGGGCGGCCGTGATCCAGCAGGTCGACCAGCTGCAGCACAGCGCACGGCACCAGATACGCGGCATCGACCGTCCCCCGTACGCCAACAGCGACCCCGACCGACTCGACCCCAAGACCGGGATGATGCCGGTGCAGGCCAAGACGATGCGGCGGGGCATCGGCTACCGCGTCATCTACGACACCCACGGCCTGGAGACCTTCCACCGCATCGACACCGACATCGAGGCGTGTGCCGTACTGGGCGAGGAGGCGCGGGTGATGGCCGATACGCCGACGAAACTGCTGGTCGCGGACGACCGGGTCGCCCTCGTTCCGCTGCGTTCGGCACCGCACGAGATGGCCAGCAGCGTGGT
>NZ_JBOHCV010000694.1:0-12294 GCF_050698815.1 Streptomyces sp. | reverse complement strand
GGCGTCCCCGTGGGCGCGGGCTCCGGTCCGGGCAGCGGTGGCGCTCCGGCCACCAGCCTCTTCGGCCACGGCGGCTCGGGCGGCGACCAGGGCGGCAACGGCCCGGTGAACCGGCAGAACCCGCCGCTGCCGCAGCGGAGCGGGCCCGCCGGTGAACTGCCGGCCGGCGGCCGTTCCGGCGGACAGGGCGGTCCCGGCGACACCTCCGAGTTCAACCGTCCGGAGGACTGGGGCAACTACCCCGGCTCCCAGGATCAGGGTGGCCGGCACAGCAGTGGGCAGGCCGGTGAGTACGCGCGCAAGTCCGGTTCGGACACGGGTGAGTACGCGCGCCCGCAGACGGGCTCTCCCGGCGACACCTCCGAGTTCTCCCGGCCCGACGAGTGGGGCCAGCCGCGCCCCAGTTGGGCCTCCGCTTCCGGTCCGGGTGACGACGCGCCCCGCGGTCACGACGACACCGGGACCGGCGACACCGGCGAGTTCGCCCGTCCCGGGTACGCCGGGGCCTCCAGCGGAGGCCAGGGTGCCGCAGCCGGTCCGGCGCAGGCCGACCCCTCCTACGACCCGGACTTCGGCATTCCCAGCGGGCCCCCGGCCGCGGCCGACGCCCCGACGCCGATATTCGAGTCGATGGAGTCCAACTGGTTCCGTGCCGCTGCCTCGGCGCCTCCCGAGTCACCAGCATCCGCACTTGCACCGCCACCGCAGGCGCAGCCCTCCGCGCCGCAGCTCGCCCGGCCGGTGGCACAGCAGCCGGTTCCCCCGCGGCCCGGCCAGCCCGCCTCCGCGGTGCCGCCGATGCCGCAGCGCCAGACGGCCCGCGGCACCGCCGACAGCAGTGGTTCGCACGCCGGTTCCCCTGCCGCGTCCCACTCCGCCTCCCACTCCGGGGGGAACTCGCACGGCACCGACCCGGGCTCCCACTGGGGCGCCTCCCCGAACGACGAGCGCTGGCGCCGGGCCGAACAGGTCCGCCAGCCGGCCGCCGGCGGCGTCACCACCTCGGGTCTGCCGCGCCGCGTCCCCCGCGCCAACCTTGTCGCGGGTACCGCGGAGCAGCAGTCCTCGGCACAGTCCGGTCCGCAGGTCTCGCGTGCGCCTGACGACGTACGCGGCCGGCTGACCAACCTTCGCCGTGGCATCCAGCAGGGCCGGCAGGCCGGTACGACGGACGGCCGCGGCTTTGGTCCCACTTACCAGCAGGAGCGTTAGTTGAGTCCGATGAGCCAGGCGGCGCAGAACCTGAACTGGTTGATCACCAACTTCGTGGACAACACCCCAGGTGTGTCGCACACGGTGGTGGTCTCCGCGGACGGCCTCCTTCTGGCCATGTCCGAGGGATTCCCGCGCGACCGCGCCGATCAGTTGGCGGCGGTCGCGTCCGGGCTGACCTCACTCACCTCCGGTGCCTCCCGTATCTTCGAGGGCGGCATCGTGAATCAGACGGTCGTGGAGATGGAGCGCGGCTTCCTCTTCCTGATGTCCATCTCGGACGGCTCCTCGCTGGCCGTCCTCGCTCATCCGGAGGCCGACATCGGTCTTGTCGGATACGAGATGGCCCTACTGGTCGACCGCGCGGGGACCGTCCTCACCCCGGACGTGCGCGCCGAGCTGCAGGGGAGCATTCTCAACTGATCACCGAGCTCCCCCACATGAGCCACCTCAGTCCGTAAGCCGACCCGATCTCATGCCTCGCCCGGAGGAGCCATGACCCCGCCGCCCGCCTCACCAGATCCGTACGGTGCCCCTTATCAGCACGCACCGTACGGTGGTGAGGGCGACCAGCCGCTGGTACGCCCATACGCCATGACGGGCGGCCGTACCCGGCCGCGTTACCAGCTCGCCATCGAAGCACTGGTGAGCACCACCGCCGACCCCTCGCAGCTGCAGGGTCTGCTTCCCGAGCATCAGCGGATCTGCCACCTGTGCCGCGAGGTCAAGTCTGTGGCGGAGGTCTCCGCGCTGCTCGCGATACCGCTGGGGGTGGCCCGGATCCTCGTCGCCGACCTCGCCGAGGCCGGCATGGTGGCCATTCACCAGCCCGGCAGCAGCTCCGAGCCGGGCGGCACTCCAGACGTGACCTTGCTCGAAAGGGTGCTCAGTGGACTTCGCAAGCTCTAGCCCGCAGGCGGGTCAGATGACCGGAAGCGGAGCCCCTCCGGCCGCGCGCTCCACGACCTCCGCGAAGATCGTGGTGGCCGGTGGATTCGGTGTGGGCAAGACGACCTTCGTGGGTGCCGTGTCGGAGATCAATCCGCTGCGCACCGAGGCCGTGATGACCTCGGCCTCGGCGGGCATCGACGACCTCACGCACACCGGTGGGAAGACCACCACGACGGTGGCCATGGACTTCGGCCGTATCACCCTCGACGACGACTTGATCCTCTACCTGTTCGGTACGCCGGGTCAGGACCGTTTCTGGTTCATGTGGGACGACCTGGTGCGGGGCGCGATCGGCGCGGTGGTTTTGGTGGACACCCGCAGGCTCGCGGACTGTTTCCCGGCGGTGGACTACTTCGAGAACTCCGGCCTCCCCTTCGTGATCGCGTTGAACGGGTTCGACGGCCACCAGCCCTACAACCCGCAGGAGGTCCGCGAGGCCCTTCAGATCGGCCCGGACGCGCCGATCATCATCACCGACGCCCGGCACCGTTCGGACGCGAAGAGCGCCCTGATCACGCTGGTCGAGCACGCGCTGCTCGCCCGCCTGAAGTGACAGGCGGAGACAACTCAGCGCCCGATCCACCGAGTTGATCGCACAGCTGGCGGCGGGCGCCCCGCTGCCGGCTGTGTCTTTCGTCATGCCCGAAGGCACCTTCATAACGTTTCGACAGTGAATAACCGCCCCGCGAACACGGCTGGCGAGCGGAACACTTCACTCCGCTCATGTTTGCCGGAACATTTGTCGGACCAATGTCGTGATGCCCTTTTTCCGGTACTGTCCGGGACGGGTATCAGTCTCCGACAAGTGTTTGGACGATGTCGCCCTGACATGCTGAAATGCCATAACTGAGCAGTAGGGAGTGGCACGTCACCAGCGCATGGGCGTCGGGTGCCGGCACCGAGCGCCGAGAGGTGAGGAGTCGCGTGAGGCGAAGCGGGAAGAGCACTGCGACGCAGGCCCGGGGAGGGTCGCGCGGTAGTTTCGCGCCGCCGTCCCGGGTGGCGGTGACCTCTGATCTGCTCGACGGAGCCGGTAAGAGAGGCAACCGGCTGGCCGTTCGCAACTGGCGGGTACGGACCCGGCTTTACGCCATCCTCCTCATACCCGTCCTCGTCGCCCTCATCTTCGGCGGTTTCCGCGTGCAGGACTCCGTCACCACCTGGAACGAGGCGGAGGACGCGCAGCGCACCGCCGAACTCGTACGCGCCGCCGCCACCTACGGCAACGCCCTCATCGACGAACGCGACCGCACCGCCGCACCGCTGCTGGCCGGACGCAGGAACGATCCGGCGGTCGAGCGCGCACGCAACACCACGGACCAGGCCGCCGAGACCTTCGACAGTGCCGCCGCCAGGATGCCGGCGGAGCCGGGACTCAAGCGCCGCCTCGCCATCTTCAAGAAGGTGGAGCCGAAGCTCGAGCGGCTCCGCGCCGCCGCCTACAGCGGCCGGCTGAGCGGGGTGCAGACCGAAGAGGGCTACGTGACCATCCAGCATCCGCTGATGGAATTCGCCAACGAACTCGGCTTCGGCACCGGCAACATCACCTCCTACGGCCGCACCGTCTACTCCATCTCGCTGAGCAAGGCCGCCGCGTCCCTGGAACGCTCGATCGGCATGCACGTGCTGCTCAAGCCCGGCCCCGCCAGGAAGGACAAGCAGCGGCAGCTCAAGGCGCTCGCCTCCTACGCCTACCTGGAGCGGATCGCCGTGGAGGAGTACCTCGGCGGCGCCCTGCCCCGGGACATCGAACTCCTCAAGCGCGAGATGGACCAGGCCAAGGAGCTGGGCCGTAAGCGGGTCGCCGCGGCGCAGCAGAAGGCCGCGGCCAAGGGCGTGCGGTTCGCCGCTCCGCCGCCCATGAAGGAGATGGTCACCGCCATCAGCTCCGGCGCCGGCGCCACCGCGCTGAAGCCGAAGGGCATCACCGCGGAGAGCTGGTTCGCCGCCACCACCGGCAAGTTCGACGCCTACCGCGACGTCGAGAAGGAGCTCGCCTCGAGCGCGGTCGAGGAGACCCAGGACATCTCCGACCAGGCCAGGCAGGACGCGCTGGTCAACGCCGCCATCGTGCTGGCCGCGCTGCTGCTCGCCTTCTTCCTCGCCGGCCTGATGGCCCGCTCGATGAGCCGCGGGATGCACAACCTCCGCAACGCCGCGTTCGACATCGCCGAACAGCGGCTGCCGGTCCTCGTCGACCAGCTCTCCCGTACGGACCCGGGCTGGGTCGACACCAGGGTCGCCCCCATCCCGATCGACAGCACCGACGAGATCGGCGAGGTCGCCCGCGCCTTCGACCACGTGCACCGCGAGGCCGTGCGGCTCGCCTCCGAGCAGGCGCTGCTGCGCGGAAACGTCAACGCGATCTTCACCAACCTCTCCACCCGCAACCAGGGCCTCATCGAGGCGCAGCTCGGCCTCATCTCCGGCCTGGAGGACAAGGAGGCGGACCCGGACCAGCTGGAGAGCCTCTTCCGGCTGGACCACCTGGCGACCCGCATGCGGCGCAACGGTGAGAACCTCCTGGTCCTGGCGGGCGAGGAACCGGGCGGCCGGCGGGACCAGCCGGTGGCACTGGTGGACATCCTGCGCGCCGCCTCCTCCGAGGTGGAGCACTACGAGCGCATCCAGCTGTCCGGCGTCCCGGAGAGCGAGATACACGGCCACGTCGTCAACGACCTCGTGCACCTGCTGGCGGAGCTGCTGGAGAACGCCGCTTCGTTCTCGGCTCCGCAGACCAGGGTGTCCGTCAACGCCACCCGGCTGCCCGACGGCCGGGTCATGATCGAGATACATGACAAGGGCATCGGTCTGACCGCCGAGGACTTCGCGGACATCAACCACAAACTGGCCAGCCCGCCCACCGTGGACGCCACCATCTCCAAGCGTATGGGCCTGTACGTGGTCGGCAGGCTCGCCGGCCGGCACGACATCCGGGTACAGCTGCGGCCGTCCGCCGAGGGGGTGGGCACGACGAGTCTGGTGATGCTGCCCGAGCCGGTCACCCACGGCGGTGGCGGCCAGGAGGAGCCGGGGTACCAGGAGGACTTCGCCGTCTCCCCGATCATGCGCGAGCGGCCGGGCCCGCAGTACGGACAGCGCGACCCGTCCCGCTCGGCCACCGAACTCGGCTTCGACGACAGCCGCTACCAGGTCCCCGACGACATCTCCTCGCTCGACCCGGTCGACCGCTCCCTGATGCGGGACGAGCGCCGGGCGGCACTCGAGGCCCAGGAGCGGACCCACCGGCCTCCACAGGCCCATGAGGCCCAGCAGCCCCAGCAGCCCCCACAGGCCCCGCCGTCGTCCCCGTACGGGGATCAGCGGGACCAGCAACTGCCCCCGCAGCCCCCGCAGCCCCAGGTGCCTCAGCAGTCCCGGGCACCCCGGCCGCTCCAGGCACCTCACCAGCCGCGGTACGGGCTGGACCAAGTGCGGCCGCACGAGGGCCAGTACGCCCCCCGCGAGCCCGAAGCGGAATCCGGTACGGGCGTTCACGCGGGGACCGGGGACCGCGTAGGCTTCGACCGTCCGGGTCCCTCTCCGAGCAGTTATCGGTCCACGACCGGCGCAGGTCTTCCTCGCCGCGAGTCGGGGCGGTCCCCGCTGGAGGAGGGTCCGGAGGCGCAACACCAGCAGAAGCAGCCTCAACCGGAATCTTCCGCTGCATGGCGCTCGGCCAATGACGAGCGCTGGAACCGGGCGGGTCGGCTGCGTGAACCGCAGGCCGGCGGTGTCACGTCGTCCGGCCTCCCCCGGCGAGTGCCCAGGGCCAACCTGGTCGAGGGCACGGCGGAGCACAACCCGCAGGGTGGCCCCTCGGTCTCCCGCGCCCCCGAGGATGTCCGCGGCAGGCTGAGCAATCTGCACCGTGGCGTCCGCAGGGGACGCAGCGCGGGTGACGCCAACAAGAATGACCGACAGGGCTACGGCCCCGGCAGCACCTACGATCAGGAGCGTTAGTGTGAGCCCGATGAGCCAGGCGGCGCAGAACCTGAACTGGTTGATCACCAACTTCGTGGACAACACCCCAGGGGTGTCGCACACGGTGGTGGTCTCCGCGGACGGACTTCTGCTCGCGATGTCCGACGGCTTCCCACGGGACCGCGCCGACCAGTTGGCGGCGGTCGCGTCCGGGCTGACCTCGCTCACCGCCGGTGCCTCCCGCATCTTCGAGGGCGGCGCCGTGAATCAGACAGTGGTGGAGATGGAGCGGGGCTTCCTCTTCCTGATGTCCATCTCCGACGGTTCCGCGCTTGCGGTCCTCGCCCACCCCGACGCCGATATCGGTCTGGTGGGCTACGAGATGGCGCTCCTCGTCGACCGCGCGGGCACGGTACTTACACCGGATCTCCGCGCTGAACTGCAAGGAAGCCTGCTCAACTAGTTCTCAACCAGCAGACAGGCAGTGCGCGTTGCGGCTGAGCACCTTAAGGTGCGGAGGACGCGATGCCCACAGATGGAGCTGGCGCAAGTCACGAAGATGTGGCCCGCACGTCCGTGAGTCGGAGGAGGAAACGTGACAATGCCCCCAGGCGGTTCGTCGTCGTACGGCAGCGGTCATGAGAACTCGCGCCCGAAGCGTTTCAATTTCCCCTCCGCTCCGAGCCGGCACATCGGCGCTCCCGCGGGCGAGGAGCGGGAGCAGCCTGCCCCGCAGCGGCAGCAGCAGCCGCCACCGCAGCGCCGTCAGCAGCAGGAGCCGCCACAGCGGCAGCACCCGCAGGCTCCGCAGCGCCAGCAGCCGCAGCCTCCCCGGTACGACGACAGGCAGTACGACCAGGGCCCGCCGCCGCGCATCCAGACGGTGGAGCCCATGCAGCCCCCGCCCCGCTCCGCCCCGGAGACCGGCGGAGCGGCCGGCCGCGTCGACCGCGTCGAGCAGCAGCCCCTGGTGCGCCCGTACGCCATGACGGGTGGTCGGACCCGTCCCCGCTACCAGCTCGCCATCGAGGCGCTGGTGCACACCTCGGCCGATCCCGCCAGGCTCCAGGGCCAGCTGCCCGAGCACCAGCGGATCTGCCGGCTCTGCTACGAGATCAAATCGGTGGCCGAGATCTCCGCCCTGCTCTCCATCCCGCTCGGCGTCGCCCGTATCCTCGTCGCCGACTTGGCCGAGGCCGGACTCGTCGCCATCCACCAGCCCGGCGGCGACGAGACGAACGCCGACGGCCAGCCAGACGTGACACTGCTCGAAAGGGTGCTCAGTGGACTTCGGAAGCTCTAGCGGCGGCGCTGCTGCCCGTTCCACGACCTCCGCGAAGATCGTGGTGGCCGGTGGATTCGGCGTGGGCAAGACGACCTTCGTGGGTGCCGTGTCGGAGATCAATCCGCTGCGCACCGAGGCCGTGATGACCTCGGCCTCGGCGGGCATCGACGACCTGAGCCACACCGCCGACAAGACCACCACGACGGTGGCCATGGACTTCGGCCGTATCACCCTCGACCAGGACCTGATCCTCTACCTGTTCGGTACGCCGGGTCAGGACCGTTTCTGGTTCATGTGGGACGACCTGGTGCGCGGCGCGATCGGCGCGGTGGTTTTGGTGGACACCCGCAGGCTCGCGGACTGTTTCCCGGCGGTGGACTACTTCGAGAACTCCGGCCTCCCCTTCGTGATCGCGCTGAACGGGTTCGACGGCCACCAGCCCTACACCCCGGAAGAGGTCCGCGAGGCCCTTCAGATCGGCCCGGACGCGCCGATCATCATCACCGACGCCCGGCACCGCTCGGACGCGAAGAGCGCCCTGATCACGCTGGTCGAGCACGCGCTGATGGCCCGCCTGCGCTAGCCGCGCTGCCGCGCGGGGTGATCCGGGGGCGGCCCCTCTCCGCCGCATGCCGCGGCGGCGATCAGCCCGGCGCACGTGCCCGACGCCCGCACCGGTCCGCCTTCCGTCACCGTCGGCGACATCCTTCCGCCGCAGCGGCGATCAGCCCGACGCCGCTGCCCGGCGGTCCCCGCCGCGGAGCGGGCGGGGGAGTGGGGTCCGGGGCGCAGCCCGCGGGCCCCCGCCCGGCGTGGCATAGGGTGGACTGCCAGTTCCGCTCCGGCCAGCCAGTGAAGGGCGACACCGACCCGTGCGCATCGCAAGATTCTCCCTCGACGGAAACGTCGCCTTCGGCGTCGTGGAAGGGGACGACGCGACCGACGCCGGTCCCGTCCTCGACATCATCAAGGGCCACCCCTTCGCCGAGTTCGAGCGCTCGGGGCAGAAGCTCCCGATGGACAAGGTCCGGCTGCTGCCGCCCGTACTTCCCAACAAGGTCGTCGCGGTCGGCCGGAACTACGCCGAGCACGCCAGGGAACTGGGCCACGAGGTCCCCGAGGCCCGCGACGCACCCATCGTCTTCTTCAAGCCGTCCACCTCCGTGTGCGGCCCGGGCGACCCGATCGGCTATCCGTCCTTCTCCTCCGAGGTCCACTACGAGGCCGAACTGGCCGTCGTCATCGGCCGGATGTGCAAGGACGTGCCGCGCGAGCGTGTCAAGGACGTCGTCCTCGGCTACACCTGCGGCAACGACGTCACCGCCCGCGACGTGCAGCGGGCGGAGTCCCAGTGGGCCCGGGCGAAGGGCTTCGACACCTCGTGCCCGCTCGGCCCCTGGGTGGAGACCGAGCTGGACGCCTCCGACCTGGGCCTGATGTGCACGGTCAACGGCGAGCAGCGGCAGCTGGGCCGTACGAGCGAGATGATCCGCTCCGTCGAGGACCTGGTCGTCCACATCTCCGAGGCCATGACGCTGCTGCCTGGTGACGTCATCCTGACGGGCACCCCGGCCGGCGTCGGCCCCCTGCACGACGGCGACGAGGTCGCCGTCACCATCGAAGGCATCGGCACTCTCACGAACAAGGTGGTCAAGCGTGACTGACGCGACCGCGACGGCGAAGGACGTCCGCGTACGGTTCTGCCCCTCCCCGACGGGCAACCCGCACGTGGGCCTGATCCGCACCGCCCTCTTCAACTGGGCGTTCGCCCGCCACCACGGCGGCACCCTCGTCTTCCGCATCGAGGACACCGACGCGGCCCGTGACTCCGAGGAGTCCTACCAGCAGCTGCTGGACTCCATGCGCTGGCTCGGTCTGGACTGGGACGAGGGCCCTGAGGTGGACGGCGCGTACGGCCCGTACCGCCAGTCGCAGCGCACCGAGATCTACGCCGACGTCGCCGCGAAGCTCCAGGAAGGCGGCTTCGCCTACCCGTGCTACTGCACGTCGGAGGAGCTGGACGTGCGCCGCGAGGCGGCACGCAAGGAGGGCAGGGCGTCGGGCTACGACGGGCGGTGCCGCGATCTGACCGCCGAGCAGATCGCCGCGTTCGAGGCGGAGGGCCGCACCCACATCGTCCGCTTCCGGATGCCGGACGAGGCGATCACCTTCACCGACCTGGTGCGCGGCGAGCTGACCTTCGCCCCGGAGAACGTCACCGACTACGGGATCGTGCGCGCCAACGGCGCCCCCCTCTACACGCTGGTCAACCCCGTCGACGACGCGCTGATGGAGATCACGCACGTGCTGCGCGGCGAGGACCTGCTCTCCTCCACCCCGCGCCAGATCGCCCTCTACCGCGCCCTTGCCCAACTGGGCGTCGGCAACGGAGCGACCCCCGCCTTCGGGCACCTCCCCTACGTCATGGGGGAGGGCAACAAGAAGCTCTCCAAGCGTGACCCGCAGGCCTCGCTCAACCTCTACCGCGAGCGCGGCTTCCTGCCGCAGGGGCTGCTCAACTACCTCTCCCTGCTGGGCTGGTCGATCGCCGAGGACCGCGACATCTTCTCCCTGGACGAGATGATCGCCGCCTTCGACATCGCCGATGTCAACGCCAACCCCGCCCGCTTCGACCTCAAGAAGTGCGAGGCCATCAACGCCACGCACCTGCGCGAGATGCCGGTGCCCGAGTTCGTGACGGCCTGCGACCCGTGGTTGCGCGCGCCGTACGCCCCGTGGGCGCCCGAGGCGTTCGACCAGGCCGCCTTCGAGGAGCTGGCCCCGCTGGCCCAGACCCGGCTCACCGTGCTCTCCGACATCACCGCCAACGTCGACTTCCTCTTCCTCGACGAGCCGGCCGAGGACGAGGCGTCCTGGGCCAAGGCGATGAAGCCGGGCGCGGAGGACGTGCTGCGCACCGCCCGTACGCAGCTGGCCGGCGCCGGCTGGAAGGCGGAGTCACTGAAGGAGGCGGTGCTGGCGGCCGGCGAGGAGCACGGCCTGAAGCTCGGCAAGGCCCAAGCCCCGGTCCGTGTCGCGGTCACCGGCCGCACGGTCGGCCTGCCCCTGTTCGAGTCCCTCGAACTCCTCGGCCGCGACCGCACGCTCGCGCGTGTGGACGCCGCCCTGACGAAGCTGGGCACTGCCTGACGGCACGGCGCTACGAGTCGCTGCCCGGGCCGACCAGGAGGCGGGCCCACACCGTCTTGCCGACCACGCGCTCACGGACACCCCAGGCGTCCGTGAGCGCGGCGACGAGCAGGAGCCCGCGCCCCGACTCGGAGGTGGCGTCGGCCACGGCGGGTCGGGTGGTGACCGTGGGCGGCCGGTGGTCGCTCGCGTCGGAGACCTCTACGGTGACGGCCTTCTCCAGGTCGTACTGCAGCCGCAGTTCTACGAGCCGGCCCGGAACGCGGCCGTGCCGCACGGCGTTGGTCACCAGCTCCGAGATCACGAGCGCGGCACTGGCGACGTCGTCCTCCTCGACGCCCCAGTCGGTCAGCGCCTTGGCAGCCGCGTGCCGGGCCACGCCGACGATGCGAGGAACGGACGGGAATCTCCGCCACCAGACCAGGGAGGCGATGGCGGGTGCCGTCTCATGACATTCCGGGTTCATGTGACTAGAGTCACCCCGGCTGACTACATTCGGTAGTGATCGCATGTCGACGGCGGCGGACGGTGACCTTCGTCCGGTCGAAGTTGAGGAGCGTTGAGCCGAGTTGAAGGGTGGCACGACGATGTCCCAGGGCAAGAAGGTGGCCTCTCCGGCCGGGCAGTACTTCGCGGAGATCCTTCGACTGCTGCGGAACTCCGCCGAGTTGTCCCAGAACGACCTGGGCGGACGCATGAACTACACGGGCGCGGCCGTGAGCGCGGTGGAGACCTGCGCCAAGCCGGCGACGGACGAGTTCATCGAGGCGGCGGAGAAGGCACTGGACACGGGCGGCGTCGTGGGCGCGGCGAGCAAGTATTTGCGGCTGGAGCGGTATCCGGAGCACTTCCAGGGATTTGTGCAACTTGAACAGGAAGCGTTGAGCGTCACCTCCTTCTGCACGCAGGTGGTCGAAGGACTCCTCCAGACCGAGGACTACGCGCGGGCTCTGCTCCGCACGGGCTTCCCCCCGCTTGATGAGGAAGAGGTTGAGCAACTGACGGCCGCACGCACGGAACGGGCCGACCTGCTCGGGCGCAAGCCCGTGTGCGTGATCGACGTTGTTCTGGAAGAGGCGGCCTTGCGGCGGCAACTTGGCGGACGAGCAGTGATGAAGCGGCAGTACGAGCACTTGCTGGCCTGCGCGGAGCGACCCAACGTGAATGTGCAGGTGATGCCGACGAGCTGTGGCGCTCACGCTGGACTCTTCGGACCGTTGAAGTTGATCGAGACGCAGGAAAGTGAGCGGATCGTCTATTTCGAGGCCAACGGGAAGAGCACCTTGGTCTCCGATCCGAGCGAAGTGGGTTCATATGCGCGCCGTTGTGCCATGATCAGTCGGCAAGCCCTCCGCCCGAGGGAATCTCTGGCGCTGATCGAGCAGTTGGCGGAATGATGACTGAGCTGACCTGGCGAAAGAGTACCCACAGCGACGCCAGCGGCGGTGACTGCGTGGAGGTTGCCACCGAGTGGCGCAAGAGCACGCACAGCGATTCGGGCGGCGGCGACTGTGTAGAGGTCGCCGCGACGCCGGCGACCGTGCACGTGCGTGACTCCAAGCGGACAGACGGGCCGGTCCTCAGGCTCGACCCCCGCGCCTGGGGTGGGTTCCTGGCCCGCCTCGCCGCTCGGGAAGCCGGGCCAGGAGCCTGAAACGCGGCCGGGAACCCGTTTTGGAGCACTGTCCACGATCAGGTAATGTTCCTCCTGTCGTTGAACGGGGCGAGGCCGCGAGGCCAGACCGGGAAGCGGCCACCCGGACAAGATCCCC
>NZ_JBOHCV010000693.1:0-2910 GCF_050698815.1 Streptomyces sp. | reverse complement strand
GGAGAGCGACTCGACGCCCGTCGCGTCCAGCGGGGCGCCGCTGTTGGCGGCGACGAGCACACCGTCGCGGAGCGTGAGGCGAAGCCGTCCGGGGGCGTGCGCGCGGGCGGCGGCGTCGGCGGCGTTCTGCGCCACCTCGATGACGAGGCGGTCCCGGTACCCGCCGAGCGCCAGCTCCTGCTCGGCGTTGGCGTCCTCACGGAACCGGGCGGGCGAGGCGCTCCAGGCGTCCAGCACCCCTCGTCGCAGCCTCGCGGTCCCGAACGCGTCCGCCTGCGCCTCTCCCTGCTCCATCAGCCCGCCCCGGTCCCGCCTGTGTCCTCGGCGTCAGCCGTGCCTGCGGTGTCAGCTGTGCCTGCGGTGTCGTCGGCGGCCGGCCCCATCGGCAGCGCGTCCGCACGCGTCTCGTCGATCACCGGGGGCGGCGGCTGTGGGGTGTTCGGCATCACGGCCGCCTCCGAGTGCGCACCGCACCCGTACGACAGTGACACCACGTGCCCGTCCGCCGGGCTGTACTCGTTCGCGCAGACCCCGAACGCCTGCCGCAGCGACCCCACCAGCGGGACGAGGAAGCCGCAGCTCACACAGTTCGCCGGGGCGGACTGCGCCATCGGCGTCCCGGCCCCGTACTCGTCCTCCCAGCGGTCGGCCGCCGTGTGCAGGCCGTAGCGGGACAGTACGCGGGGGCGGGCCATCCCCAGCTCCTCCGCCACCGCCGTGATGGTGCCCCGTGCGGGCGGCGCCGCGACCTCACGGGGAGAGCCCGGCAGCAGCTCGGCGTCCTCGGCCTCGGCGGACTCCGAGAGCGAACCCGCCATCTCCGCCAGCGGCTCGGCCTCGTCCCCGGCCGGCGACTTCGGCGGCCGGGCCTCCTCGCCCACGAAGCCGGGCTCCAGCCGGAGGTCCTCCGCCTCCGTCGGCAGCAGGTCCCCGGGACCCAGGTCACCGGGGCGCAGCCGCTCGCTCCAGGGCACCCATTCCGGCGCGAGAACGGCGTCCGGGCCCGGCAGCAGGACGGTTTCGTCAAGCGTCACGTTCTTCGCCCGGGAGGCCCGGGTCAGCGTCGCCGCCCAGCGCCAGCCTCGGTACCCGGACTCCAGGCACGCGAAGTAGTGGGTGACGACGCGGTCCCCGTCGGCGACGACGGCCAGGTGGTCGCCGGCCTTTCCGGGCGCGGCGGCCGCCTCGACGGCTTCCCGCGCGAAGTCGACAGCCTCGGCGCACAGGCGGTCGGGCGCGGCAGCGCGGCGGGGAATACGGCCGCTGCTCGTCGCGGCACTCATGCTGCACTCACAAGAATCGTCTCTCCTACGCCATAGCGCCCGTTGTCTGCCTGCCCCTGCCGTGCGGACGGAGCGGAACCGGGGAGCCGCTGCGACGTCCGCGCCCGCTCGGGGCCGTGCGGAGCGCACTGTTGGCCCACGCTACCCCACGTACCGGCGGACCGATGTCGAGGGATTCCGTACGCGGCGCCGACCGGCGTGGACTGGCCGCATCCGGCGCGCCCCGTGGGGCAGACTGACGTCGTGGCTGCCGAGCCCCGACGTCGACGTCATCCGCTCCGGGTAGCCGCGCGTGCCGTGCGACGGCCACCCGCGGCGGTCGCGCGGCGCATCCGCCGCGCCACCCACGCACAGGGCGCCGGGGAGTCCGGTCTCGGCAAGCTCATCGAGCTGCACGCCGTCAACTCCGCGGGCGACATGCTCATCACGGTCGCCCTCGCCTCGACCATCTTCTTCTCCGTGCCCACCGGTGAGGCGCGCGGCCGGGTGGCGCTCTATCTGCTCGTCACGATGGCGCCCTTCGCGCTGCTCGCGCCGGTGGTGGGGCCGCTGCTGGACCGGGTGCCGCACGGGCGGCGGGCCGCCATGGCCGCGGCGATGCTGGCGCGCGCGCTGCTCGCGCTGATGCTGGCGGGGGCGGTGGGGTCGGGTGGGCTGGAGCTGTATCCGGCGGCGCTGGGTGTGCTGGTCTCCTCCAAAGCGTACGGAGTGGTGCGCTCCGCGGTCGTGCCGAGGCTGCTGCCGCAGACGTTCTCTCTGGTGAAGGCGAACTCCCGGGTCACGCTGGCCGGGCTGGTCGCCACCGGCGCGGCGGCACCGCTCGGGGTGGTGCTGCACCAGATCGGTCCGCCCTGGCCGCTGTACGGGGCGTTCGTCGTCTTCGGTCTCGGTACCTTCCTGTCCTTCTCGCTGCCGCGCAAGGTGGACTCGGCGAAGGGCGAACGGAAGGCGAAACTGGCCCCGGCGGTGGTGCCGCTCGGGAAGGCACCGCGGCGGCCCGGGCTGAGCACCGTCGGATCGTCGGTGCGCAGCGCGCTGGTGGCCAACTCCGCACTGCGCGGGCTGTCCGGCTTCCTCACCTTCTTCCTCGCCTTCCTCCTCCGCGACCAGCCGCTGCGCGGGCTGTCGGGTGCGGTGTCGCTGGCGCTGGTGGCCGTGGCGGCGGGCGGCGGCAACGCGCTGGGCACGGCCATCGGCGCCTGGCTCAAGGCGCGCGGCCCCGAGGTGATCATCGTGGGGGTGCTGGCCTGTGCGCTGGCCGTGGCCGTCACCGCGGCGGCGCTCTTCGGGACGGTGACGCTCGCCGCGGTGGCCACCACCGCCGGGATCTCGCAGGCGCTGGGCAAGCTGTCGCTGGACGCGCTCATCCAGCGGGACGTGCCGGAGGAGGTGCGCACCTCCGCCTTCGCGCGCTCGGAGACGCTGATGCAGATGTCGTGGGTGGTGGGCGGCGGGATCGGCATCTCGCTGCCGCTGAGCGGCACGCTGGGGATGTCCGTGGGCGCGGTGGTGATCGGGGTCGGGGCGGTGCTGTCCGTACGAAGACTGCTGCGGGCGGCCCGGCACGGTACGCCCTACCCCCGCGCCGCCTGACCCGCGCGGCACCTCACCCTGCGCCGCCTGGCCC
>NZ_JBOHCV010000692.1:0-11235 GCF_050698815.1 Streptomyces sp. | reverse complement strand
GGCTTCGTTCAGCTCGTCCTGCCGGCGGAGCCACATCGGCACCAAGTAGGCGGCCCACGCCCCGACGATGACTGCGTAGATGAGGCCACTGCTGCTCACCCTCACACGGTAGAGGGGTTTAGCCGGGCCCATCTGCCAAATAGCGCGGTGTGTCGCACGATCCGGCTGATCTCTCCAGCTTTTCTTCCGACCAGGGACACAGGTGTCCCCTTTCGTCGCCAATTCCGCTGCGGACGCCGCGTGTTCGGAACAGCGCTAATATCGAACATCTATTTCATTTATGCGACGCGCCCGGAGCCGCGCGATGCCAGCGCGTCAGCACACCTTCCGGCACTTCCTCGGCCGTCAGCGCGAAGACACGGTGATCCCGCCACGCACCGTCGATGTGCAGATAGCGGGGCCGCATCCCCTCCTCGCGGAAACCGAGTTTCTCCACCACCCGCAGACTGGGCGCGTTCTCCGGCCGAATGCAGATCTCGACACGGTGCAGCCCGACCCTGCGGAAACAGTGGTCCGTCGCCAGTGCGACAGCCGTCGGAATCACACCCCGCCCCGCGACGGCGCGGTCGACCCAGTAGCCGATGTGGCCCGAGCACATCGACCCCCAGGTGATTCCGGCGACCGTCAACTGACCGGCCAGGCGCCCCCGGTGTTCCACCACGAACGGCAGCATCCGGCCCGCCTGCGCCTCGGCACGCAGATGGCGGACCATCTGCCGGTACGTCGGACGGCCCGGTGGCTCCAGCCCGGGCGGAGCGGGCGGAATGGTGGCCTCCCAGGGGCGCAGCCAGTCGCGGTTGCGCTGGTTCACCTCACGCCAGGCACGCTGGTCGCGCAGCCTTATCGGGCGGAGGGTGGTCGCACCGTCCGCCAGCTCGACCGGCCAGGGGGCGTTCAGCTGGGTTCCCCTCTGCGGTGGTCCCCGCCGTGGATCTGGTCGACGGCGTGTACCAGCAGCCGGCCCAGTACGGCGAGCCCGTCATGCACGCCGCCCGACGAACCGGGAAGGTTGACGATCAGGGTGCGGCCCGCGACGCCGGCGACGCCACGGGAGAGAGCCGCAGTCGGGACCTTCCCCATCCCCTCGGCGCGGATCGCGTCGGCGATGCCGGGGATCTCGTAGTCGAGGACGCGGCGGGTCATTTCGGGGGTGTGGTCGGTGGGGGAGATGCCTGTGCCGCCGGTGGTGAGGACCACGTCGTAGCCCGCGCCGATCGCCGCGTTCAGCACATCGGCGACAGGCTCGCCGTCCGGTACGACGCTCGGCCCGTCCGTGTCGAAGCCCATGGCGGAGAGTCCCGAGACGAGGAGCGGTCCGCCGTCGTCCTCGTAGACGCCGTCGGCGGCGCGGTTGGACGCCGTGACGGCGAGTGCGCGGTACGGCTGCTGGCTAGGGCTCATGCGCCGGTTCCCTCCTGGGTGGGCTGCTCGTGCTCGGAGGACGGCGACCCCGGGGACGTCGCGAAACCCGGCCCGGAGCGCGTCCAGTTCCCCGACTTGCCGCCGGTCTTCTCCTCGACACGTACGTCCGCGATGGCGGCCGACTTGTCGACGGCCTTCACCATGTCGATCACCGTCAGGGCAGCGACCGTCACCGCCGTCAGCGCTTCCATCTCCACGCCCGTACGGTCCGTCGTGCGCACCCGCGCCGCGATCTCCACCGCGTCGTCCGCGACCGACAGATCGACCCGCACGCCGGAGACGGCGAGCGGGTGGCACAGCGGGATCAGGTCGGGCGTCCGCTTGGCCCCCATGATGCCCGCGATGCGGGCGGTCGCCAGGGCGTCTCCCTTGGGTACGCCGTCACCGCGCAGCAGCTCGACGACGCGGGGTGAGACCACGACCCGTCCGGTCGCGTGAGCGGTGCGCGCGGTGACTTCCTTGCCGGAGACGTCGACCATGCGGGCGGCCCCACCCTCGTCGAGGTGGGTGAGGTGTGGCTGCTCGGCGCTGCTCATCGTTCTCCCGGTCCGTCCCTGTGACCGGATACGGTACCGGGCGCGCCCTGGGGGTGACCGGGCGACAGGCACTAGTCGAGCAGCACCACGGCCACTTCCTCGCCCGGGATGGCGCGTGTCGTCTTCTCCGGGATGTCGATCAGCACGTTCGCCTGCGCCAGGGCCGCGATCAGGTGCGAGCCGGCACCGCCGACGGTACGGACCGAGCCGAGACTCTCCCCCACCGCCGGCGGAACGTAACTGCCGCGCAGGAACTGTCGCTTGCCGTCCGGGGACGTCAGCGCCTCCTCGGTCTCCAGCCGGGCCCGCACGGTCTCGCGCCGCACGGACGCGCGGCCCATCAGGGCGCGGACGGCCGGCCGGACGAAGAGCTCGAAGGAGACGTACGCGCTCACCGGGTTGCCCGGCAGCGCGATGACCGGGGTGCGGTCCGGTCCGATCAGGCCGAAGCCCTGCGGCTTGCCGGGCTGCATGGCCAGCCGGCGGAACTCCACACTGCCGCCCCCGTCGAGCTGCGAGAGAACCTCCTTGACCACGTCGTACGCACCCACGCTGACCCCACCGCTGGTGACGAGGATGTCGGCGCGGATGAGCTGGTCCTCGATCGTCGAGCGCAGGGTGTCCGCGTCGTCGGCGACGGCCCCCACGCGGTAGGCGATGGCACCGGCCTCGCGGGCCGCGGAGGTCAGCACGAAGCTGTTGGAGTCGAAGATCTGGCCGGGACCCAACTGCTCCCCGGGCTGCACCAGTTCGCTGCCGGTGGAGACGACGACCACGCGCGGGCGCGGGCGGACCGTGACCGTGCCCCGGCCGATGGCGGCCAACAGGCCGACCTGGGGCGGGCCCAGCACCGTACCGGCGCTGAGTGCGACCGCGCCCGTCCGTACGTCGCTGCCCCGCGGCCGGACGTGCTGGCCGTCGGCCACGGGACGGTGGACGCGGACCTCTCCGCTCGCGCCCCCCGGGTCGATGCTGCGGGCGGTCATGGAGTCCGCCGGGCCGCCGCCCCTGCCCCCGTCGGTCCACTCCACGGGAACCACCGCCTCGGCACCCGGCGGCAGCGCGGCGCCCGTCATGATGCGGGCGGCCTGGCCCCGCTCGACCGCGGGCAGCTCACCGCTGCCCGCCGCGACGTCCCCTATGACGGTGAGCACGGCGGGGAACTCCTCGGAGGCACCCTCGACATCGGCGGTACGCACCGCGTATCCGTCCATCGAACTGTTGTCGAAGGGAGGCAGCGAGGCCGGCACCACCACGTCCTCGACCAGGACGCAGCCCTGCGCCTCGAGCAGCTGCAGCTCGATGGGCTCCAGCGGGCGCACGCTGCGGAGGATGTCGTCCAGGTGCTCCTCGACCGACCAGGTCTCGCTCAACGCCTCACATCTCCTCGGTGACGAAACTGCGCAACCAGTCCCGGAACTCCGGGCCCAGATCCTCACGTTCGCATGCCAGTCTGACAATGGCGCGCAGATAGTCGGCGCGGTCGCCTGTGTCGTAGCGGCGGCCGCGGAAGACGACTCCGTGCACCGGGCCGCCCAGGGAGGGTTCGGCGGCCAGGGTCTGCAGGGCGTCGGTCAGCTGGATCTCCCCGCCGCGCCCCGGCTCGGTCTTGCGCAGCACCTCGAAGACCGCCGGGTCGAGGACGTACCGCCCGATGATGGCGAGGTTGGAGGGCGCCTCGGCCGGGGACGGCTTCTCGATGAGGTCGGAGACCCGCACCACGTCATTCTCTCCGGTGGGCGACGCGGCGGCGCAGCCGTAGAGGTGGACGCTGGCCGGGTCGACCTCCATGAGCGCGATGACGCTGCCGCCGTGCTCCTCGCGCACCCGCGTCATGTGGGTGAGCAGCGGGTCCCGCGGGTCGATCAGGTCGTCACCGAGCAGTACGGCGAAGGGCTGGTCGCCGACGTGCGGGGCGGCGCACAGGACGGCGTGCCCGAGCCCCCTGGGGTTGCCCTGGCGCACGTAGTGCATGGTCGCCAGGTCGCTGGACTCCTGCACCCGGCCGAGCTTGGTGGCGTCGCCCTTGTCCCGGAGGACCTGTTCGAGCTCGTAGTTACGGTCGAAGTGGTCCTCGAGGGGGCGTTTGTTGCGGCCCGTGACCATCAGAACGTCGGAAAGACCGGCCGACACGGCTTCCTCGACCACATACTGGATCGCCGGTTTGTCGACGACCGGAAGCATCTCCTTGGGCGTGGACTTGGTGGCCGGCAGGAAGCGGGTGCCCAGGCCGGCCGCGGGGATGACAGCCTTGGTGATCCGTGTAAGAGAAGTAGTCATGTCCCGCACCATAACCGGTGAGTTTGCCCGGAAGGCACGTCTTCGCCGTGATATGTGCGGTATCCACGCTATGACCAGGCCGGAAGGGATCGGGCACCGACGGTGGGCGAAATCGACGCTAGTAAGCATGTGTTGCGCGAGAGCATCCTGGCGGTGAGGGCCCGGTTGACGGCACATGACGCGGCGGAGACGTCCACCGTGCTCGCCGAACGCGCGCTGGAGCTTCCCGAACTGGCGGAGGCGCGGACGGTGGCGGCGTACGTGTCGGTGGGGCGCGAGCCGGGGACGCGACCGCTGCTGGACGCGTTGCGCGCACAGGGCGTGCGGGTGCTGCTGCCGGTGCTGTTGCCGGACAACGACCTGGACTGGGGCGTGTACGAGGGCGCGGACCGGCTCGTACGCGCCGGGCGGGGCCTCCTGGAGCCGGACGGCCCGCGTTTGGGCCCGGACGCGGTGACAGAGGTGGACGCGGTGCTGCTGCCGGGGCTGGCGGTGGACGGGGCAGGGGTCCGGCTGGGACGCGGCGGCGGCTCGTACGACCGGGTGCTGGCCCGGATCGGCGCCGCGGGGGCACGGCCGGCGCTCGCGGTGCTGCTCTACGACGCCGAACTCGTCGGGAGCGTGCCGGCGGAGCCGCACGACCTCCCGGTCGCCGCCGCGGTGACCCCCTCGGAGGTCTACCGGTTCACGGCACCCCCGCCGCACCACCGCCACTGAGCGCTACGGCCTGAGCGCTACGGCGTCAGCGCCATCTCGTCCTCGGTGCCCTTCTCGACCGCGTCCTCGCTGAACGCCCACGGCAGCAGGGCACCCTCGGACCACTTGTCCATCTGGTCCACGTAGTGCGGGTTGTACGCGTGCCCGGAAGCGCCGGTGAGGTTGATCCAGCGCGACTTGTCGAGATTCTCCAGGTTGACGACCATGCGCATCGACGGCGCCCAGATCACGTCGTAGCCGCCCGCCGCGTTCCAGCCGGTGGCGTCGACGGCGTCCTTGCCGCCGCCGAGGTCCCAGGGGCCGCGGTTGAGCAGCCACTGCATGTAGCCGGGGCCGTCCGTGCCGATGGTCTGGTTCTTGAGCATGAGGTGATGCAGGCGGCCCCAGCTCCAGGTGTCGATGTCCTTGCCGAGCTTGGAGGTCAGTTCCCAGCGGGCGTTCTTCATCGCGTGTGCGAGCAGTTCGTCGCGGTTGCGGTCGCCGTGGCGCCCGTTGCTGCCCGGGGTCTGCCACCAGTCGCTGTCGGGGTCCTCGATGAGCTTGCGCACCACCTCGTACCAGCGGTCACCCCCGTCCGGCTGCCCCGAGGCCTCGCCGCGCCGGCCGCACTCGCGGATCACCCGGTCGTTGCCGTTCAGATCGTCCACCGGGCCGGAGTCGTCGGAGACACGGACGTTCAGACAGTCGCCCTTGACCCGCAGCTCCTTGGGCAGCTTGTTGCCGAAGGCGAGCAGCAGCAGATGGCGCCAGACCGCGTTGAAGTACGCGGCGGGAGCCGAGTCGGCGTCCTGGGTGTACTCCCAGCCCTCCAGCAGCTTCTGCGCCTCGCGTACGTAGCCGTCCTTGACGTCGATCTTCAGCAGGTGCGGCACCAGCAGCTTGGCGATCTCGCTGCTGTTGTCCATCTGCATGGTCTGCATGTCGCCCATGGAGATCTTGCCGCCGTCCCTGACCTTCGAACTGATCAGGTCGTTGATCCGCTGGCTGCGGGTGCCGTAGCCCCAGTCCTTGGTCAGCAGGTACGGGTACTTCTTCTCATCGACGACGGCCTGGTTGGCGGTGACGATGTAGCCGCGCTCGGGGTTGTACTCCCACGGCAGTGCGCGCTGCGGCACATAGCTCTTCCAGCGGTAGCGCGGGTCCCAGCCGGGAGCCGGGAAGCGGCCGTCGCCGGCGCCGCGCACCGGGATGCGGCCCGGCGCCTGGTAGCCGATGTTGCCCTTGGTGTCGGCGTAGATCAGGTTCTGCGAGGGCACCGAGAAGTCGGCGGCGGCGGAGCGGAATTCCTTGAAGTCGGAGGCGCGGTTGAGCTTGAAGACGGCGTCCATCGACTTGGTGGGGCTGAGCGCGGTCCAGCGCAGGGAGACCGCGTAGCCGTCCGCCCGGTCGGGTGCGGCGTTGTCCACCGGGGCCTCGTCGCCCACCTTGCGCAGTTCGCTGTCGCGGTCGGAGATGACGGGTCCGTTGTTGGTCTCCCGCACGGTGATCTTCCGGCTCTCCCCCTCGGCGACCTTGATGGTCTCCTTGCGGGTCTTGTAGGGCCTCCGCCTGCCGTCGTAGACGTACCCGCCGTCCCGCAGCTTCTCCAGGTACAGGTCGGTGACGTCGGCCCCGAGGTTCGTCATGCCCCAGGAGATGTCCTGGTTGTGGCCGATGACGACGCCGGGCAGTCCCGCGAAGGTGAAGCCGGAGACGTCGTAGGGACAGGAGGCGCTGACCGTACGGCAGTGCAGGCCCATCTGGTACCAGACGGACGGCAACTGCGGCTTCAGATGCGGGTCGTTGGCGAGCAGCGGCTTGCCGGTGGTCGTGTGCTTCCCGGAGACCACCCAGGAGTTGGAGCCGATGCCGCTGTTGTTCGGGCCGAGCAGTGCGGGGATCTTGTCGAGCCGGGTGGCGACCGAGTCCAGCTGACTGCCGGCGTTCTGTACGGCCTGCCGCGCTCCCCCGCCGCTCCGTGGGGCCGCGGAGCCGCCCTCGGGGTCGAAATTCTTGCTGCCGGGGTCTATCCGGCCGCCTTCGAGGACGGGCTTGTTCCGGTCGGACGGATAGTCCGGGTAGAGATCCTCGATCTGCTGCTTCGAGAGCCGGCCGGACATCAGCGCGCGGTCGATCTCGGACGACATGTTCGCGCGCAGATCCCAGGCCATGGCCTTGAGCCAGGCCAGCGAGTCGACCGGACTCCACTTGTGCGGGGTGTAGTCGTTGGAGAGACCGAGGGCCGCGTACTCCACCGAGGCCGCGGAGCCCTTGTGATCCTTGAGGTAGGCGTTGACGCCCGCGGAGTACGACTTGAGGTTCGCCCTGGTGTGCGGCGAGAGCTGCTTGTACTCCTGCTGGGCGACCCGGCGCCAGCCCAGTGTCCGCAGGAACGCGTCGGTCTTCACCTGCTCCTTGCCGAACATCTCCGACAGCCGCCCGGCCGTCATGTGGCGGCGTACGTCCATCTCCCAGAAGCGGTCCTGGGCCTGCACGTACCCCTGGGCGGTGAACAGGTCCTTCGAACTGTCCGCGTACACCTGCGGGATGCCCTGCTTGTCACGTTTGACGGCGACGGGGTCGTCGAGGCCCTTGAGTTTCAGCGAGCCGGTGGTCTGCGGGAAGGAGTCGCGTACGGAGCTGATGGTCCAGAACGTACCGCCGCCGATGCCGGCCACGAGCAGCATCACGACTGCGATCACGATCAGACGGGCGCGTCGCGAGGTCTTCTTGGCGGGCATCGCTGTCCTTCGAGGGCAGGGTGGACCTTGAGCGTGAAGGCCGGATCGAATTCACGCTGAAGCAACCATAGGTGGCCCCCTCTCCGCACCCCACAGGGAGTCACGGAACAGGCCGGAACATTCAAGTAATGGTAAATTGTTAGCTAACCAAACGAACTAGGAGACCTGAAAGGGACTTCGGCACGCGATCGAGGAGGATCCGCCCCTGACTGTCGACCGCCTGAACCAACTGCTGCTGCTCAGCGCCCTCGTCCTGCTCATCGCCGTCGCCGCCGTCCGGCTCTCCTCCCGCAGCGGGCTTCCCAGCCTGCTGGTCTACCTCGGGATCGGCATCGCGATCGGGCAGGACGGCCTCGGCGTGCAGTTCAGCAACACCGAACTGACCCAGACGCTCGGCTACGCCGCCCTGGTCGTGATCCTGGCCGAGGGCGGACTGAGCACCAAGTGGGGGGACATCCGCCCGTCGGTGCCCGCCGCCGCGGTGCTCTCGACCGTCGGCGTGGCGGTGAGTGTGGCGGTCACGGCCGCCGCCGCCCACTATCTCGTCGGTCTCAGCTGGCAGGCTTCACTGCTGATGGGCGCCGTGGTCTCCTCGACCGACGCCGCCGCCGTCTTCTCCGTACTGCGCAGGCTGCCGCTGCCGAAACGACTGGCCGGCGTGCTGGAAGCGGAGTCGGGCTTCAACGACGCCCCCGTCGTCATCCTGGTCGTCGCCTTCTCCTCGCACAGCCTCACCGCCGACGACTGGTACGTGCTGGTCGGCGAGATCGTGCTGGAACTGGTCATCGGGCTGGTGGTCGGGCTGATGGTCGGCAAGCTGGGCGAACTCGGGCTGGGACGGGTCGCGCTGCCCTCCTCCGGCCTCTATCCGATCGCCGTGATGGCGCTGTGCGTCCTGGCCTACGCGGGCGGTGCGATCGCGCACGGCTCCGGCTTCCTGGCCGTCTACGTCACCGCACTCTTCCTGGGCAACGCGAAGCTGCCGCACCGTCCCGCGGTACGCGGCTTCGCCGACGGACTGGCCTGGATCGCACAGATCGGCCTGTTCGTGCTGCTGGGCCTGCTGGTCACCCCGCACGACCTGGACGACGATTTCTGGCCCGCCATCGTCGTCGGGCTGGTGCTGACCGTGGTGGCACGTCCACTGTCCGTGATGGTCAGCATGCTGCCGTTCGATCAGCGCTGGCGAGATCAGGCGCTGCTGGCCTGGGCTGGCCTGCGGGGCGCGGTGCCCATCGTGCTGGCGACGATCCCGCGCGTCACCGAAGTCGAGGGCAGCGAACGCATCTTCAACATCGTCTTCGTGCTCGTCATCGTCTTCACGCTGGTCCAGGGGCCGACGCTGCCCTGGCTCGCCCGCACGCTGCGACTGAGTGACGGCGAGGAACCGGTCGACCTGGACATCGAGTCCGCCCCGCTGGAGCGACTCCGCGGCCATCTGCTGTCGGTCGCCGTCCCGAGGTACTCGAAGATGCACGGTGTGGAGGTCGCCGAACTGCGTCTGCCGCCCGGGGCGGCGGTCACCCTGGTCGTACGGGAGGGCAACAGCTTCGTGCCGCTGCCGACGACCATTCTGCGGCACGGGGACGAACTGCTCGTGGTGGCGACCGACAAGGTCCGGGACGCGGCGGAGGAACGGCTGCTCGCGGTCGGCCGGGGCGGCAAACTGGCGGGCTGGCTGAGCGGGAAACCGCGGCCCTGACCCCGCCCGCCAGGCTGCCGGTCGGGCGGATTCGATCACCGTGCACCTGTCACGGTGGACTGGCGCGCGGGAATACTGCAAGATGGAGCGTCGTTAGCACTCATCGAGTGAGAGTGCCAGGAGGAAGAACGTGCCGACGTACCAGTACCAGTGCACCGCGTGCCGCGAGGGCCTTGAGGTGGTGCAGAAGTTCACCGACGACTCGCTGACCGAGTGCCCCAGCTGTGCCGGGCGCCTGAAGAAGGTGTTCTCGGCCGTCGGCATCGTCTTCAAGGGCTCCGGCTTCTACCGCAACGACAGCCGCAGCTCCACCTCGAGCGGCAGCGCCGCGGCCAAGACCACGTCGGACTCGTCCTCGGACACGGCGTCGAAGAGCAGCAGCGACAGCTCGTCGGCTTCTTCCTCGTCGTCCACCTCCTCGGACTCCGGATCCTCGGGTTCGGGCTCTTCCGGCACGGGTTCTTCGGGCTCCGGTTCAGGCTCCGGCTCTTCCGGCGACAGCGGCTCCAAGAGCTCGAACAAGGCGAGTACTTCGGCCGCCTGACGGCCCGGCCTGGCCGCTCGGCCCGGCCCCGGCGCGCTCACGGGCGCCCCGTACGCTGACCCGCATGAGCGAACAGGCAGAGATCGGCGTCATCGGCGGTTCCGGCTTCTACTCCTTCCTCGACGACGTGACCGAGGTCACGATCGACACTCCGTACGGGCAGCCGAGCGACTCGCTCTTCCTCGGCGACCTGGCCGGGCGGCGCGTCGCCTTTCTGCCGCGGCACGGTCGTAAGCACCACCTGCCGCCGCATCGCATCAACTACCGCGCGAACATGTGGGCGCTGCGCTCCGCCGGGGTGCGGCAGGTCCTCGCTCCCTGCGCCGTCGGCGGCCTGCGGCCGGAGTACGGGCCGGGCACCCTGCTGGTGCCCGACCAACTGGTGGACCGGACCAAATCGCGCGTACAGACCTACTTCGACGGTGAACCGCTCCCTGACGGCACCGTGCCCAACGTCATGCACCTCGGCTTCGCCGACCCCTACTGCGCGGCGGGGCGGGAGGCGTCCCTGGCCGCTGCCCGCACGCACGGCTGGGAGCCGGTGGACGGCGGCACGCTGTGCGTGGTCGAGGGCCCCCGCTTCTCCACCCGCGCCGAGTCCATGTGGCACGCGGCGCAGGGCTGGTCGGTGGTCGGCATGACCGGCCACCCGGAGGCGGTGCTGGCACGCGAACTCGAGCTCTGTTACTCCTCGCTCACCCTGGTCACCGACCTGGACGCCGGGGCCGAGACCGGCGAGGGCGTCTCGCACGAGGAAGTGCTGAGGGTCTTCGGGGAGAACGTGGGCCGGCTGCGGAAGGTGATCTTCGACGCGGTCGGCGAGCTGCCCGAGGAGCGCGGCTGCGGCTGCGCGCAGTCGCTGGGCGGGATGGACCCGGGCATCGAACTGCCGTAGGGCGAAAGCGCGCCGCCGCTCGCGCGAGTGCTCGCCCGAGTGACGGCGTTGTCCACAGCAGCCCAGCTCTCCACAGCCGTCAGCGGGTTCCGGCGAAACCGTGCACCGTGGTCACGGAAGCCGAATCCCCAGACGGCAGGCGGTGAGCGTGATGCCCCGGAACATCGAACCCGACCGTGACGACGACGGCCGCGGTGACTTCGAGCACGGACACGAGCACGGACACGATCCTGGACGTGATCACGGACGCGCCCACGGGCGGGACAGGGAACGTGCGCGTTGCGTCGTCCCGGATCTCAGGCCGGTGCGCCCGGGGCACCGCGGCAGACACCGTTTGCGGCGGCTCGTGTACGGACGGCGACGCGTGACCGCCGCCGGACTGGCCGTCGCCGCCGCCGCGCTGGCGGCCGCGGCTCCGC
>NZ_JBOHCV010000691.1:0-7207 GCF_050698815.1 Streptomyces sp. | reverse complement strand
GCGTTCACCGGCGGGGGATCAACTCGCAGGGGATCTCCATGGTCACCATCGTCGGGCCGCCGGGCGGGCTGCTCACCGCGAGGATGCCGTCGAACTGGCCCAGCCGCCGTTCGATGCCCGCCATCCCCGAGCCCTTGTTCCGGTCGGCGCCGCCGCGGCCGTTGTCGGTGATCGCGATACGCAGCATGCCTCCCGCCGTCTCGCTGTAGTGGATGTCCAGCCAGACCCGTTCGGCCTGTGCGTGCTTGGCGGCGTTGGTGAGGACCTCGCTGATGGCGAAGTACGCGGCGGACTCGACCGGTTCGTCGAAGCGGCCCGGCAGTTCGACGTCGGACTCGACCGGTACCTGCATGCGCAGGGCGAGGGCCTTGGCCGCGTCGCCCAGGCCGCGCTCGGCGAGCACCGGCGGGTGGATGCCGCGGACGAGGTCCCGCAGTTCGGTCAGCGCGTCGGCGGAGTTCTGCCGTGCCTGCCCGATGAGCTTCTTCGCCTGTGCCGGGTCCTTCTCGATGAGTGACTCGATGGTGCTCAGTTTCATGCCCATGGAGACCAGCCGGGCCTGTGCGCCGTCGTGCAGGTCCCGCTCGATGCGGCGCAGTTCGGCGGCGGAGGAGTCGACGGCGTCGTGCCGTGTCTCGTACAGCCGCTCGACCCGCTGCTCCAGCTGCGCGCCCCGGCTCGGCGAGATCATGCCCTTGACGATGAGGAAGTGGCACCGGATGAAGTAGGGGTGCACGGAGAGCGCGAGCATGATCAGGGCGGTGCCCAGGCACGCGCACAGCAGGGCGGTGGTGAAGCCCTCGACGGGGATGAAGGCGTACCAGTACTCGTGCTGCACCGCCCGCCACACGCCCAGGAAGAGGACGTACCCCTGGATGCCGTACGCGATCAGCGCGGGCGGGAAGAGCGCGCAGACGAAGCCCCCGGTCGCGTCCACCAGCAGCCAGATCAGATCGCGCCAGGTCGCCGGGTCTCGGAGCAGGTGCGAGCACTGTTCGACCGCGCCGCCGACGCCCTTGCGCGGCGCGTGCGGCAGCGGGCGGTACGGGGTGGGGACCGTGATGCCCGCCCAGTCGCGGGCGAAGACGCGCCGCTGGTTGGCGTGCATCCGGACCAGGTTGGTCACCAGCGGCGTGGTGAAGACGCCGACGCCGACCGCCGTCAGCGCGATCGACCCGACGCTGAGGATGAACAGCGCGAGTGACGCGCCGATCGACAGCCCGCACAGCGCCAGCCCGCGCACCGCCGCCAGCAGGGCGCCGCGTACGCGCTGCCGCAGCCCGGGATCGTTGAACATCCGCTCCGCTCTCTCCCGTTGCTCCCGCCGGCTCACGTCGTGCTCCTCCTCCCCCGGCCCGCCCCGCTCCGGCCCGCCGGGTACGGCTCCAGTCTGCGCCGCCCCGCACCGTACGGGCACGGGGACCGGCCCCCCGCACCGCGGTGTACTCAGCGACACCACCGGCGGTCGCCCAGATCGCGGCCGAGCTCCAATGATGCCGCGTCTTCGCAGGTCAGGTGAACCGCGCCGGGCCGGAGGGCGGAGAAGCCGTGACCGGGAAACGTCCGGCGAGCTTCCCTCGTCGCACACCGCGGCACCCCGTACGCTGCCCCCATGCCGCACATCACCGTCGACTACTCCGACGCGCTCGCCGACACCTTCGACCGCCGCGGCTTCGGGCTGGCCCTGCATCCGCTGCTCGCCCGTACCGTCGAGGGCTCGGTGGCCGGCTGCAAGACCCGGTTCCGGCAGATCGAGGAGTGCGTGATCGCGGACGGCCGGGACGAGGTCGCCATGTTGCACGTCAAGGTGGCACTGCTGTCGGGCCGTACGCCCGAGGCGAAGGCCGAACTGTCCCGCGCGGTGCTCGGGCTGGCACGCGACCACGTCAAGCCGACGCCCGGCCTCACCGTGCACACCTCCGTCGACGTCTGTGACCTCGCCCGCGGCAGCTACGCCAGCCACACGGAACAGGAACGCCCATGAAATTCGGACTCCTCGGCACCGGGCCGTGGGCCGGAAGCACGCACGGACCCGCGCTCGCCGCCCACAAGGGCGTGGAGCTGACCGGGGTGTGGGGCCGCCGCCCCGAGGCCGCGCGGGAACTCGCCGGCCAACTGGACACCCGCGCCTACGACGACGTCGACGCGCTGCTGGCCGACTGCGACGCGGTCGCCGTCGCGCTGCCCCCGGACGTACAGGCCCCGTTGGCCGTACGGGCGGCGGCGGCGGGCTGCCATCTGCTGCTGGACAAGCCGGTGGCGACGACGCCGCGGGGAGCCCAGCAGGTCACCGACGCGGTGGCCGCCGCGGGCGTCGCCTCCGTCGTCTTCTTCACCCTCCGCTTCAGCGGTTCGACGGCAGCCTGGATCGACGAGCAGGCCCGCACCGGCGGCTGGCTGACGGGCCGCGCGGACTGGCTCTCCCCGGTCTTCGGCGGCGCCGACTCCCCGTACGCGGCGTCGCCGTGGCGGGAGGAGAAGGGTGCGTTGTGGGACGTCGGACCGCACGCGCTGTCCGTGCTGCTGCCCGTGCTGGGGGACGTGACCGGCCTCGAGGAGGTGCGGGCGGCACGCGGCCCCGGCGACACGGTCCACCTCACCCTGCGGCACGTGGGCGGGGCGTCGAGCACGGCCACGCTCAGCCACTCCGTACCGCCGGCGGCGGCCGGCGTCACCGCCGAGGTGAGGGGCGCCGCGGGGGTGGCCGAACTCCCGCATCGAGACGAGCCGGCGGCGGACGCCTTCGCCGCCGCGGTGGACGCGCTGGCCGAGGCGGCGCGTACGGGCACGCCGCACCCGTGCGATGTGCGCTTCGCGCAACGGGTGACGCAGATCCTGGCCCGCGCGGAGTCGGCCCTGCCCTGACGAGGCTCCGACGAGGCCCCGCGAAGGGACGCACGCCCGCCAGGGCTCTGCGCGGCCGGTAGATTCTGCGTACTGCCGCTGCCGCTGCCGCCCCCGGCCCATGGAGAATCCGTGCGCGTTGTCATCGCCGAAGACCTGTTCCTCCTCAGAGACGGTCTGGTCCGGATGCTGGAGGCATTCGACTTCGAGATCGCCGCCGCTGTGGACAACGGGCCGGCGCTGAGCCACGCGCTGGACGAGCTGGCGCCGGACGTCGCCGTCGTCGACGTCCGGCTGCCGCCGTCCTTCACCGACGAGGGCCTGCAGTGCGCGCTCGACGCCCGCCGCAAACGGCCCGGACTGCCCGTGCTGGTGCTGTCACAGCACGTCGAGCAGTTGTACGCGCGGGAGCTGCTCGCCGACGGCACCGGCGGCGTCGGCTACCTGCTCAAGGACCGGGTCTTCGACGCGGACCAGTTCATCGACGCGGTGCGCCGGGTCGCCGAGGGCGGCACCGCGATGGACCCGCAGGTGATCCAGCAGCTGCTCTCGCGGCGCGCACAGGACAAACCGATGGGCAACCTCACCGCCCGCGAGAAGGAGGTGATGGAGCTGATGGCACAGGGCCGATCCAACGCGGCCATCGCGAGTCAGCTCTTCGTCACCGAGCGTGCTGTGGCCAAACACACGTCGAACATCTTCGGCAAGCTCGGCCTGCCGCCCTCCGACGACGACAACCGGCGGGTGATGGCCGTACTGGCCTATCTGGACGGGTCCGACCGGGGCTGACCGAGGCTGACCCCCCGTCAGCTTGCCGCGCCTCCGGTGTCAAAAGTCGACATCTCGATTAACGTGCGCACCACACGTGACATCGGTGACCGCGATGGGCCAGCGTTGGCCAGAGAAGTGGAGCACGCAGTGGAGGACATCAACAGACGCACACTTCTGGGTACGGCCGGCGCCCTCGGCGCGGGGGCGGCGATCGGCGCCGGGTCCGTACCGGCGATGGCCGAACCGGCCGCCGTCGGCTCCGCAGGCTGGCAGCCCGCCGCCGCCCCGGTCGACATGACCGCCGCGCGGGACGCGGTACGGCGGCTACTGCCCGAGCACAGCGGCCAGATCCAGCTCACCGCGCTGCAAGGCGGCGCCGAGCGGTTCCGGGTGGCGGGAAAGGCGGGCGCCATCGAGATCCAGGGCAGCAACCCGGCGGCCGCCCTGACCGGACTGCACTGGTTCCTCAAGTACACCTGCGGTGCGCACATCTCCTGGGCGGGCAGCCAGCTCGGCCTCCCCCAGCAGCTGCCGGCGCCGGACCGCCCCTACGAACGCAGCGCCACCGTGCCGCACCGCTTCGCGCTCAACGACACCCACGACGGCTACACCGCCCCCTACGCCGACTGGGAGCACTGGGAGCGCTTCATCGACGTGATGGCACTGCACGGCTGCAACGAAGTGCTGGTCACAGCCGGTGCGGAGGCCGTCTATCACCGGCTGCTGAAGGACTTCGGCTACTCCGACGCCGAGGCGCGCCGCTGGATTCCGGCCCCCTCGCACCAGCCGTGGTGGCTGCTGCAGAACATGTCCGAGTACGGCGGACCGATCTCCGCCGCGGTCCTGCAGCGCCGTACGGACCTGGGCAAACGCATCGTGACCCGGCTGCGCGAGCTGGGCATGAACGCCGTGCTGCCCGGCTTCTTCGGCACCGTCCCCGACGACTTCACCGACCGCAACCCCGGCGGCCGGACCATCCCGCAGGGGGACTGGAACGGGCTCACCCGGCCCGCCTGGCTCGACCCGCGCACCGCCGTCTTCCGCAAGGTCGCCGCCTCCTACTACGCCCACCAGAAAGCACTCTTCGGCGAGATCAAGCACGTCAAGATGGACCTGCTCCACGAGGGCGGCAAGGCCGGTGACGTACCGGTGCCCACCGCGGCCCGCGCCGTAGAGACGGCGCTGCAGACCGCCCTGCCCGGCGCGACCTGGGTGATCCTGGGCTGGCAGCACAATCCGCGCCGCGAACTGCTGGACGCCCTCGCGCACAAGGACCGCGCCCTGGTCGTCGACGGGCTCTCCGACCTGGAGCGGGTCACCAACCGGGAGACGGACTTCGGCGGGGTGCCGTACGCGTTCGGCACCATCCCCAACTTCGGCGGGCGCACCACGATCGGCGCCAAGACCCACATGTGGACCGACCGCTTCACCGGGTGGCGGGACAAAGCGGGCAGCAAGCTGGCCGGCACCGCCTACATGCCGGAGTCCACCCACCGCGACCCGGCGGCCTTCGAGCTGTTCAGCGAGCTGGCCTGGCGGCAGGAGCCGGTCAACCGCGTGCAGTGGTTCGCCAACTACGCACGGCTGCGCTACGGCGGCCAGGACGAGCAGGCCAGGAAGGCGTTCGCGACGCTGCGCGGCACCGCCTACGAGATCGCCAGCACCGACGGGCGCCCGCACGACAGCATCTTCGCCGCCCGGCCCAGCCTCACCGCACGCTCCGGCGCCCACTACGCCACCCACAGCCCGGCCTTCGACCTGGCCGAATTCGATCTGGCCCTCACCGCGCTGCTGGGCGTGCGAGAGTCGCTGCGCGGCAGCGACGCCTACCGCTACGACCTCGCCGACACCGCACGGCAGGCCCTCGCCAACCGCTCCTGGCTGCTGATCGGCCAGCTGAAGTCGGCGTACGACCGCAAGGACCTGGCCGGTTTCCGCAAGATCAGCACCCTGTGGCTGTCGCTGATGGGGCTGAGTGAGGAAGTGGCGGGTACCCACGCCTCGTTCCTGCTGGGGCCGTGGCTGGCGGACGCGCGGAAGATGGGGGGCACCGACACGGCCGACCAGGACCTGCTGGAGCGCACCGCCCGCACCCTCCTCACCACCTGGGCGGACCGGCCCGCCGCCGACCGCGGCAGGCTCGCGAACTACGCCAACCGCGACTGGCAGGGCCTGATCGGCGACTTCCACCTGCCGCAGTGGCGCGCCTACCTGGAGGAACTGGAGGACGCACTGGCCGCGCGCCGGGCGCCGAAGGCCTTCGACTGGTACGCCATCGAGGAGCCGTGGACGCGGGAGCACAAGTCCTACGCCCAGCGGCCGACCGGGGACGCCTACAGCACCGCCCGGCGCGTGCACGACGCGCTCGCCAAGGCGCCGTACCAGGGCAGTGTCGCGGTGCGCTCGGAGCCGGCCACGCTGAAGCCGGGCGGCACCGGCGAGTTCAAGGCCACCTTCCGCAACGAGAACGGGCTGCGCTCGACCGGGACGGTCGACTTCTCGCTGACCGGACTGCAGAACGCGGAACCGCAGGGGTCCACCTCGGTGCTGCACGTCAAACAGGGTGAACGGGCCACCGTCCACTGGCGGGTGCGGGCGCCGAAGGAGAAGCTGACGGAGCCGCTCAAGCCGCTGGCGTACGAACTCGCGGTGGAATACGGCCCGCAGGGCGAGCGCCGCGTGCGGACACCGCACCAGGGCAAGCTGTACGTCGCCGGCCCGCTGGACGACGGGCTGTCGACGGTCACCAGCAACGACGCCGTCTTCGGGCAGCTCGGCAAGCGCTTCGCGATCAACGGCGCGGGTGACGACATGTGGAAGGGCACCACACATTTCGGCGCCATCTACCGCGAGGGCGGGCTGCGGACCGGCGGTTCGGTCACCGTGAAGGTCGTCGCGCAGCAGGCGACCGGCCCGTGGGCGCGCGCGGGGATCATCGTGCGCAACGCGCTGCCAGGCGCCACCTCGCCCGGGTTCGTCAACCTGTCGGTCACTCCCGCCAACGGGGTCGCGCTCTCCTACGACTCCAACGGCGACGGCACCCTCGACGCCTTCGAGCGTGTCGCCGGCGTCAAGGCCCCGGTGCTGCTGCGGCTCAGCCGGGACGGCGGCTCCTTCCAGGGCGAGCTGTCCACGGACGACGGCGCGAACTGGCGTACGGTGGCGACCGTTTCGGTCCCCGGCGTGCGGGCCCGGCAGGACGCGGGGCTGTTCATGTCGGCGACGAACGGCGGCAACGGGGAGCGCGGCACGGTGGAGTTCACCGACTGGGAGGTCCACTGACCATCCGCTCGCGCGGGCCGCACGGCCCGCGTGGGCGCCGCGACAGGTGACCAACGACACCTTCGCTCGTTTTCGTCAACGTGGCCCTCTCCGAAGCGACTTCGCAGCAGCACCCCCCGACCTCGTCGGAACCCCTCGACGTCGAGCAGGCCGAAGCCGCCCTCGTGGAGCACTACCCCCGCCTGGTGCGGCTCGCCTACCTGGTGCTGCCGCCCTCGCTCGGGCGGCACCGGCGGGTGATGACCGCGCACTCGCTGGTGCAGCGGTCGCTGCCGCGGGGCCGCATCAGCGATGACACGGTGCCGCTGCC
>NZ_JBOHCV010000690.1:0-7430 GCF_050698815.1 Streptomyces sp. | reverse complement strand
GGCCGGATGCGGCGCCGCCCCGCGTCGCGGTCAGGGCGCGAGTGGCGTGGACGCGGGCGAGACCTTGTTGCTGCCGGCCATGACCTGCCAGCCGGTGGCCCGGCTCGCGGTGGCGGCCCGGTCGGTGCGGTCGCTGATGTAGACCCAGTCCATCTGCACCCGCTCGGGGGTGACCTCGAGCAGGGAGTAGCCGTGCGAGTCGAACTCCAGCATCTTGACGTGGCGGTTGGACGCCTTGATGCCCTCCTCGACGGCGACCGAGGTGGTGCGCGGCTCGGACTTGGTGATGTCGTCCAGGTTGTCCGACGTGATCGAGGTGCAGACGAGCTCGGTCGCGACGGACGGCGACGTCGGGTACGTACCGGCGTCGACCGGCAGGTCGGCTACCCACGAGGAGTGGATGTCGCCGGTGAGGAAGACGGTGTCGTCGATGCCGTTGTCGTGCAGGTGCGAGAGCAGTTCGCGCCGGTCGGCGGTGTAGCCGTCCCACTGGTCGACGATGATGGGCACGCCGTCGGGCGGCAGCAGACCGGCCTTGTCGTTGATCGGCCTGCTGATGTCCTGCGGCAGCGGCGGGAACACCACGGGGGCGATCATCACCGGGTTGCCGACGAGCTTCCAGCGTGCCTTCGCCGTGGCGAGGTTGTCCTTGAGCCACCGCATCTGCTCGTCGCCGGTGATGGTGCGCGCGGGGTCGTCGACCTCGCCGAGCTGCGTCTGCTCGACCTGCTTGCTGCGGTAGCTGCGCAGGTCGAGCATGGAGAGGTCGGCCAGGGCGCCGAAGGTGAGGCGGCGGAAGATGCGCCGCGGGTCGGGCTCGCGTACAGGCATCCATTCACCCCAGGCCCGGCGGGCGGCGGCGCGCCGGGCCTCCCAGTCGCCCTCGGTGCCGGACGTGTGGTTCTCCGCGCCGCCGCTCCACGCGTCGTTGGTGACCTCGTGGTCGTCCCAGGTGACGATGAACGGGGCGGCTGCGTGCAGGGCCTGGAGGTCCGGGTCGCCCTTGTACTGGGCATGGCGGCGCCGGTAGTCGGAGAGGGTCACCATCTCGGTGGCCGGGACGTGGCCGCGGCCGATCGCCGGGCCCGGGCCGTACTCCCCGTCGCCGTACTCGTAGAGGTAGTCCCCGAGGTGCAGCACCGCGTCCAGGTCCGAGCGCCCGGCGAGGTGGCGGTAGGCGGAGAAGAAGCCGCCCATGTAGTTGGCGCAGGACACGACACCGAAGCGCAGCGCGGGCACGGTGGCCGTCGGGGCGGGTGCGGTGCGGGCGCGTCCGGCGGGCGAGGTCTCGCCCGCGCAGATGAACCGGTACCAGTACGTCGTGCCGGCGGTGAGACCCTTCGCGTCGACCTTGACGGTGTGGTCGCCCGTCGGGCCGGCGCTCGCCTGGCCGGTCGCGGCGATGCCGCGGAAGCCGGAGTCGGTGGCGATCTCCCAGCTGACGTCGGTCGTCGGGCCGGCGCCCGATCCGGGCTGCGCCTCTTGGGTGGGGGTGACCCGGGTCCACAGAACGACGGCGTCGGGCAGCGGATCGCCGGAAGCGACCCCGTGCCGGAATATCCCGTCGGCCGAGGAAGCACCGGCGTCCGTGGGGTCCGGGGCCGCGGTGGCGTTCACGACGGTCAGCGGGACCGTGACCCCGGCGGCTGTGATCCCCGCGGCGGACAGGAAGCGGCGACGATTGAGGAAGGACATACTCCGCTTTGTAGCGGAGGGGGATGGCCGCTTTCTAGGGGATGAAGACCGGTACGTGAACGCAAAGCGTCTTTCCCGGCGAGCGCGTCATCCGGATCACAACGGAGCGGCCCTGCGCCGGAAAAGCACCGTATCGACCAGTCGGGCAGCCCGGGCCACCGAGAAATTCATGCGCAGGGTGCCCGAACGTCACGTCCGGCAGATGGCGGTCACAGCCACCACGCGGTAACCATGAAGGGTTCAACTCCGTTGCCGGAACGCCTCGTTGTCAGGAGCCCCGTCATGGTTCATCTACGCGCGTCGCGCCGAAGGTCCCCCCTTCGGCGGACGGGCTTTTCCCTGCTCTCCGTCATCGCCGCCGCAGGCTGCCTCACCACGGGGCTGGCCTCTCCCGCCTCGTCCGCTTCGCCTGACGTCGTCATCAGCGAGGTCTACGGCGGTGGCGGCAACAGCGGCGCGACGCACCGCAACGACTTCGTCGAGCTCTACAACCGCGGAACCGCGGCGGTCAGCCTCTCCGGGTGGTCCACGCAGTACGCGGCCTCAGCCGGCACCAGCTACCTCACCACCGCGCTGTCCGGCACGATCCAGCCCGGTGCCAGGTACCTGGTCCAGCTGGCATCGGGAGGTGCCGTCGGTTCGGTGCTGCCCACCCCGGACGCGACCGGCACCACCAACATGTCCGCCACCGCGGGCAAGGTCGCACTGGTCACCTCCGCCACCGCCCTGACCTGCGGCGCCAACTGTGACACCGCGGCCGGGGTCAAGGACTTCCTCGGATACGGCACCGCGAACGACTACGAGACCGCGCCCGCCGCGGCCACGACCAACACCACCTCCGCCACCCGCTCGAACCCCGCCACGGATTCCGACAACAACGCGAACGACTTCGCGAAGGTCGCCCCCACCCCCCAGAACGGGCAGGGCGGTGGCGGTGGCGGCTGCACCGGCTACACCACGCGAATACGCGATATCCAGGGCAGCAGCCACATATCACCGCGCAACGGCCAGTCCGTCTCCGACGTGCGCGGCGTGGTCACCGCGGTGAAGAGCAACGGCTTCTGGTTCCAGGACCCGTGCCCCGACACCAGCAACTCCACGTCCGAGGGCCTGTTCGTCTTCACCTCCACCGGACCCACGGCCGTCGTCGGCCAGGAGGTCGCGGTCGGCGGCACCGTGAGTGAATTCCGGTCCGGCGGAGCGACTTCCGCGAACCTGACCCTTACCGAGATCACCGCACCCACCGTCACCACGCTGGGGACGAAGACGGTCCCGGCGGCCACCGTGGCCGGCACCGGCGGCCGGGCGATTCCGGCGAGCGTGATCGACAACGACGCCACCGGCAACGTCGAGACCTCGGGCACGTTCGACCCGTCCACGGACGGCATCGACTTCTACGAGTCGCTCGAAGGCATGCGCGTCCAGGTCAACAACCCGGTAGCGGCCGGTCGCAGCACGAGCTTCAACGAGATCCCCGTGCTCGCCGACAACGGCGCGGGCGCCTCCGTCCGCAGTGCCCGCGACGGGATCGTGCTGCGCCAGAGCGACGCCAACCCGGAGCGAATTCACCTGGACGACGCCGCCCTGGCCGGCTCGGTGCCCAGCGGTGTGAACGTCGGTGACCACTTCTCGGCCCCGGCGCTCGGTGTACTCGACTACTCCTTCAGCAACTTCAAGCTGTTGCTGACCAGCCCGGTCAGCCGGGTGAACAGCGGTCTGACCCCCGAGACCGCCGGCGGCCCCGGCGCGGGCCAGATCTCGGTGGCCACGGCCAACGTCGAGAACCTCGACCCCAGTGACCCGCAGTCCAAGTTCGACGGACTGGCCTCGCAGATCGTCGACAACATGGCCGCGCCGGGGATCATCACCGTCGAGGAGGTCCAGGACAACGACGGGGCGACGAACAGCGCGACGGTCGCCGCCGACCAGACGTACAACAAGCTGATCAGCGCGATCAGCGCCGCCGGCGGTCCGTCCTACACCTACAAGGACATCAACCCGGTCGATGACCAGGACGGCGGCGAGCCGGGTGGCAACATCCGCGTCGGCTTCCTGTTCCGCACCGACATCGGCCTCACCTTCGCCTCCGGCACCCCCGGCGGATCCACCACGGCCGTGAGCGTCTCCAACAGCGGCAATTCGGCCGACCCGGTCAGCCTCAGCCACAACCCCGGCCGGATCGACCCCACCGACTCGGCGTTCAGCTCCAGCCGCAAGCCGCTCGTCGGCAAGTTCTACTTCAACTCCAAGCCGCTCTTCGTGGTCGCCAACCACTGGAACTCCAAGGGCGGCGACGACCCCCTGTTCGGCAAGAACCAGCCGCCGACGCTGTCCAGCGAGACGCAGCGCAGCCAGCAGGCCACGGTCGTGAAGAACTTCGTCCAGTCGGTCCTCGCGACCGACAGCCAGGCGCGGGTCGTGGTGGCCGGTGACCTGAACGACTTCACGTACTCCGCACCCGTTCAGACCCTGGTGAGCGCCGGGCTGACCGACCTTCCGGCCGGACTGCCGGACGCCGAGCGCTACAGCTACGTCTACGAGGGCAACTCGCAGGTCCTCGACCACATCCTGCTGTCCCCGTCACTGAACGGCGCCTCGCACAGCTACGACATCGTGCACGTCAACTCCGAGTTCGCCGTCCAGCAGAGCGACCACGACCCGCAGCTCGTGCGTCTCACCCTGCCGTAACTCCCACCGCCCGGGAGGGCCGGCCTACCCGGCCCTCCCGGCACGGATCGGGACGCGTGGCGGCGACGGGACGTGTCGTCAGCCGGCGACCGTCCAGGTGTCGTTGCCCGCGAGGAGGGCGCCGAGGTCGCCCTTGCCGTGCTGTTCCACGGCCGCTTCGAGCTGGTCGGCCATGTCCGCGTCGTAGACGGGACGGCGGACGTCGCGCAGCACCCCGATGGGGGTGTGGTGCAGCGTGTCCGGGTCGGCCAGCCGGGACAGCGCGAAGGCGGTTCCGGGGGAGTCGGCATGGGCGTCGTGCACCAGGACACCGTCGGTGCCCTCGGTGGCGACGTCCACGATCCGCAGTTCGCCGGTGCCCGGATCGCGGATGACGCCCTGCGAGCCGAGCCCGTCCTCACCCGGCACGCCGAAGCGGATCGGTTCGCCGTGCTCCAGGCGGATCACCGCCTCCTGGGCCTGCTTTTTGTCCTTGAGGGCTTCGAAGGCGCCGTCGTTGAAGATGTTGCAGTTCTGGTAGATCTCCACCAGCGCCGTGCCGGGGTGGTCGGCCGCCGCGCGCAGCACGCCAGTGAGGTGCTTGCGGTCGGAGTCGACCGTACGGGCGACGAAGGACGCTTCGGCGCCCAGCGCGAGGGAGACGGGGTTGAAGGGGGAGTCGAGCGAGCCCATCGGCGTGGACTTGGTGATCTTCCCCGCTTCGGAGGTGGGGGAGTACTGCCACTTGGTGAGCCCGTAGATGCGGTTGTTGAACAGCAGGATCTTCAGGTTCACGTTGCGGCGCAGCGCGTGGATGAGGTGGTTGCCGCCGATGGAGAGCGCGTCTCCGTCGCCGGTGACGACCCACACCGACAGGTCGCGGCGGGTGCCTGCCAGGCCGGTGGCGATGGCGGGGGCGCGGCCGTGGATGGAGTGCATCCCGTAGGTGTTCATGTAGTACGGGAAGCGGGAGGAGCAGCCGATGCCGGAGACGAAGACGATGTTCTCTTTGGCCAGGCCGAGTTCGGGCATGAAGCCCTGCACCGCGGCGAGTACGGCGTAGTCGCCGCAGCCGGGGCACCAGCGCACTTCCTGGTCGGACTTGAAGTCCTTCATCGTCTGCGCCGACTCGGCCTTGGGCACCAGGGAGAGTGCCTCAGTCATGGGCGATGACCTCCATCAGGGCGGTCGCCAGCTGCTCGGCCTTGAAAGGCATGCCGTTGACCTGGGTATAGGAGTGTGCGTCGACGAGATACTTCGCGCGGATGAGGGTGGAGAGCTGGCCGAGGTTCATCTCGGGCACGACCACCTTCTCGTATCGCCGCAGCAGCTCACCGAGATTCCCCGGGAAGGGGTTGAGGTGGCGCAGATGGGCCTGGGCGATGTGCTCTCCGGCGTTGCGCAGCCGGCGTACGGCGGCGGTGATGGGCCCGTACGTCGAACCCCAGCCCAGTACCAGGACCCTGGCCTGACCCTTGGGGTCGTCCACCTCGAGGTCGGGTACGTCGATGCCGTCGATCTTGGCCTGCCGGGTGCGGACCATGAAGTCGTGGTTGGCCGGGTCGTAGGAGATGTTGCCCGTGCCGTCCTGCTTCTCGATGCCGCCGATGCGGTGCTCCAGGCCCGGTGTGCCGGGCACCGCCCAGGGCCGGGCCAGGGTGTGCGGGTCACGCTTGTAGGGCCAGAAGACCTCGGTGCCGTCGGCCAGTTCGTGGTTGGGTCCGTGCGCGAACTGCACCCGCAGGTCCGGCAGGTCGGCCACCTCGGGCACCCGCCACGGCTCGGAGCCGTTGGCGAGATAGCCGTCGGAGAGCAGGAAGACGGGGGTGCGGTAGCGCAGCGCGATACGGGCCGCGTCCAGGGTCGCGGTGAAGCAGTCGGCGGGGGTGGCGGGGGCGACGATGGGCACCGGCGCCTCACCGTTGCGCCCGTACATCGCCTGCAGCAGGTCCGCCTGCTCGGTCTTGGTCGGCAGCCCGGTGGAGGGGCCGCCGCGCTGGATGTCGATGATCAGGAGCGGCAGCTCCAGGGAGACCGCGAGCCCGATGGTCTCCGACTTCAGCGCCACACCGGGTCCGGAGGTCGTGGTCACGCCGAGCGCGCCCCCGAAGGCGGCCCCCAGCGCGGCGCCGATCCCGGCGATCTCGTCCTCGGCCTGGAACGTGCGCACGCCGAAGTTCTTGTGCTTGCTCAGCTCGTGCAGGACGTCGGAGGCGGGGGTGATCGGGTAGGAGCCCAGGAAGAGGGGCAGCTCGGCCTGCTGAGCGGCGGCGACCAGCCCGTAGGAGAGGGCGAGGTTGCCGGAGATGTTGCGGTAGGTGCCGGGCGGGAAGGCGGTGGTCGCCGGCGCCACCTCGTAGGAGACGGCGAAGTCCTCGGTGGTCTCGCCGAAGTTCCAGCCCGCCCGGTAGGCGGCGATGTTCGCCTCCGCCACCTCGGGCTTCTTGGCGAACTTCGTGCGCAGGAAGTGCTCGGTCTGCTCGGTGGGCCGGTGATACATCCACGACAGCAGGCCCAGCGCGAACATGTTCTTCGACCGGCCGGCGTCCTTGCGGCCCACGTCGAAGTCCTTGAGCGCCTCCACCGTCAGCGTCGTCAGCGGCACCTGGTGCACCCGGTGGCCGTCCAGCGAGCCGTCCTCCAGCGGGCTGGTCGCGTAGCCGACCTTGGCCATCGCCCGCTTGGTGAACTCGTCCGTGTTCACGATGATCTCCGCGCCGCGCGGCACGTCCTCGATGTTCGCCTTCAGCGCGGCCGGGTTCATCGCGACCAGTACGTCCGGCGCGTCACCCGGCGTGAGGATGTCGTGGTCGGCGAAGTGCAGCTGGAAGCTGGAGACGCCGGGCAGCGTCCCGGCGGGGGCCCTGATCTCGGCCGGGAAGTTCGGCAGCGTGGAGAGGTCGTTGCCGAAGGACGCGGTCTCGGAGGTGAACCGGTCGCCGGTCAGCTGCATACCGTCACCGGAGTCGCCCGCGAACCTGATGATCACCCGGTCCAGACGCTGGACTTCCTTGGGGTGCTGCCCGGCTGGGCTACTGACCTGATGGGTCACGGTTGATCGGACCTCC
>NZ_JBOHCV010000689.1:0-8976 GCF_050698815.1 Streptomyces sp. | reverse complement strand
GTCACCGGGATGAGGACAGCCTCCGGTATGCGGCAGCGGTCGAACACCCCTCTGTCGCTTCATGCTTGAGGTATCTGGCGCCCGGGCCCCGTAGGTTCAGCCGGCCCTCGAGGCGGCAGCCGGCTTTCAGGAGCAGGTGTTCACCAGGGATTCCAGCGCGGTCTTCTCCTTCTCGGTGACCGAGAGCCCGTAGCTGAACTTCACGTGGGTCCAGGCCCTGCCGTACATGCACTGGTAATCGGCGTTCGGCGGGGTCCACCGATCGGGCGACTGGTCACCCTTCTCCCTGTTGGCGACGACCGAGACGGCGATGAGCTGCGAGGTGGACAGGTCATTGGCGAACTTGTGGCGCTGGGAGGAGCTCCACTCGTCCGCTCCCGAGCGCCATGCGTTGGCCAGGGGCACGACATGGTCGACGTGGACCTCCGATGCCGCGTCGAGGATTTGGTCGTCGTAGGGGCTGTGCCAGCGTGTCGAGGCCGCCTGGGCCGGTGCGTCCAGGGCGATGTCCTTGCCGTCGCGCTGGAGGACGACCTCGCGGGTCATGGGCCAGCGGTTGTTGCTGGCCCAGTGCTCGAACTTGTCCCTGTTGTACCCGTTCAAGGAGTGCGGGGCCTCGACAGTGAGGGCGGCGAGCTCCTTGCGGACCACTTCGGGGGGCGGTGGTTCGGGCATCACCTCCGGCACGGTGGGGACCGCCGGTGCGGCGGCCGGTTTGAGGTCCGGTGCGGCGACCGGTGTGGAGGAGGGGCGCGACAGGGCCACACCCAACGCGACAGGGACGGGGAGCAGCGCTACCCCCAGGGCGATGCCGACGAAGCGATGGCCTGACCTGCTGGTATCAGGAGCTTTCATATGAGATCCATACCGCGCGTCATCGATCCGCTGCCGCAGACTACTCCGCTGGCGCAGCGTGGAATGCGATCGCAACCTGCTCACCCCTCGCCCGCCTTCACATCGAAGGGCGTTCGGGTCATCGATCAGTTCACTGCCTGGGAATTGATGCTCCGTCACCCCGCCCGCGCTGTTGGCGGGGGTCGGCGAGCAATCGGCGAACTATGTCCAATTCCTGGCAAAGAGATGAAAAAGTATGTAAAAGTGATCACCGCCACCTGAGCACGGGTAGATCAGCATCTGTACACGCAATCACCCGCGTTCGATGTATGGGAGACGAATCATGATGAAGAGCTTCGCCCGCGCAGTGGCCGTGGTGGGCCTGGTGGCCGGTCTGAGCGCTGTCTCGGCGCCCTCGGCCCTGGCGAACGGCGCCCCTTCCGTCCACGAGCGCGGTCCGGGCGACGCCGTGTCCGCTCAGGTGAAGGGCTCCGAGAACGTCACGCAGACGGTGAACGACAAGAGCGTCACCACCGGTCCCATCACCACGAAGATCAACGGGAAGGTGACGGACAGCCCCATCACCACCGAGGTCGAGGGAGAAGAGCAGGACCAGGGAGAAAAGTCCTGATCCACGGACTCCGTCGCCAAGAGGTCTGGACGGCAACGAAGCCCCAGGTCAGTGACCTGGGGCTTCGCGGCCGGCCTTCGTGACGGCGCCGCACGCGTCAGTCGCTCACCCCGCGGTCGAGCTCCCACAGCTGCAGCAGCGACGAGGAGTTGAGCGCCCACTCCAGGCCCGTGATGTCGTCGCGGGCCGCGATGTACTGCTTGCCCTGCCACAGCGGCAGTACGGGGATCTCCTTCGCGGCGAGATTCTGCGCGCGGGTGAAACTCGGCGTGGCGTTCGCTCGGTTGGGCTCCCGCCGGGTCTGCGGTATCAGTTCGTCACGGATCTCCTTGTTGTTGTACGGGGAGTTGAGGACGTTGTTCTTCTCGAAGAAGGGTGCGATGAAGTTTTCCGCGTCCGGAAAGTCCGGGAGCCAGCCGAAGCCGTAGACCTGGTACTTCCCCTTGAACGCGGCCGAGCTGTAGGAATCCGGGGACTCGCCCTTGACGGTCGCGTCGAAGAGTCCGCTGCCGTTCAGCTGCTTCTCGAGCAGGGCGAACTCCTTGGTGGTGGAGCCACCTCGGCCGACTCGAGGGTAGTGAAGGGTGATCTTCACCGGGGTTTTCACATCGGCCTTACGCAGGGTGCGCTTCGCGGCTTTGACGTTCGGCTCGCCGTACTCGTTGAAGAAGGAGTTCGTGTGCCCCGTGAGGCCGCTGGGGACGAGGGAGTACAGCGGTTCAGCCGTACGCTCGTACACGTCCCCGACCAACTGCTTGCGGTCCACGATCCGGGCGAACGCCTGCCGCACCGCACGCCGTCCCAGCGTCTTGTCCTCCGTGTCGAAGACGAGATAGCGGACCCCCTGCCCCGGCTGCTCGACGAGCTCGATGTGATCGTCCGGGTCCGCCTCCAGCCGCTCGACGAACCGGGACGTGACGCCGCGGCTCATCAGGTCGATGTTGCCGGAGTCGAGCGCCTTCTGAAGGGCGTGCGCGGTGGTGAAGAACCGCAGCTCGATCTCGTCGTTCTTCGCCCTGGGACCGCCCCGGTAGTCCGGGTTCCTGACGAGGAGCACCTTGCGCCCCTTGTCGTCGAAGTCGTCGAGTACGTACGGCCCCGAGCCGGTTCCCTTGGAGCTCTTGGTGAGGCGGTCGGCTGGATAGGTCTGGCTGTCGACGATGGAGGCGGCGGGGGTGGCGAGCTTGTACGGGAAGGTGGCGTCAGGCTTCTTCAGGTGGAAGAGGACCTTGTTGCCGCCAGTGGCCTCGACCTTGCGGACGTTGCTGAGCAGTGAGGCCGGGCCGCCTTCGTGGTTGATGCGGAGCAGGCGCTCGGTGGAGAACTCGACGTCTTCGGCGTTCAGCTTGTTCCCGTTGGAGAAGGTCAGCCCGTCCCGCAGAGTGCAGCTGTACTGATCGTTCCGCTTGTCGGTGAAGCCGCACCTCTCGGCCGCGTCCATCACCGGTTCGGTGCCCGAACGGGGCGGCCGCAGCAGCGTCTGGAAGGTGTTGCGCATGATGTTCCAGGAGCTGGTGTCGTAGGAGGCGGCCGGGTCGAAGGGCGCGGGGCTGTCCTCGGTGACCGCGACTCTCTCCGTCGTACCCACGACGATGGTCTCGCTCTCCTCCGCTTGCCCGTCCACTCCGCCGCTGCAGCCGACGAGGGCGGAGGCAAGCAGCCCGGCCAGGGCGGGCGGCGTGAGAGTCCTGCGGTTCATAATCGGCGCCTCATTCATCCGGCCAGGGGTTCTTGCACAGTCGCATAGCGCAGAGTGACGCTAGTGCTTCTGTGGTGACAATCTGGAGTAGGGCGGCGCGGAATGGCCAGCCGATCCAGATAGAGGACCACTGGTCCTGCAATACGGACGCGGGAACGTACCGCACGTCAGCGAATCAATGCGGGCACAGTGGTTCGTGGATCGCCGTCTGACACACCTTCCAGCACATGACCGGCGAAGTTGTCGATGGCTCGGTCGGTGATAAACCTCACCAGCGTCAACTGCAGTGCTGTGCGGGTGTGTTGGGCTCCTTCGCCCGCATCCGCGACCAATGGAAAACACGCGTGCCGTGCGCCCCCTCAGACGGCAATTGCTGGGGATTTCCCCATCGTTGCCTCGTTGTCCAGACATGGCAGCCCGGCAGGGAGAACGCGCTTCGCGATGCCGGCTTCCCGCTCTGCCGGGTGGTTGACCCCCGTCGGGGCCAACCACCCGGTGTGCGGGCTACGCCTGGAGCCACCGGCTCGAGTACGCCACGCCCCAGTCGTTGCACGGGTGGCCCGAGGGGCCCGGGGAGGGGTTGGGCTGGGCCGGGTCGGAGATGCGCAAGACGGTCCAGTTGCGGGCCAGCCGTGCCCCAACAGCGTCCAGTAGCTGGGGAGTTGCGAGCTGCGGGGCGCGGCGGCAGGCGCTGGCCCTCAGCGGGTCCGCTGCCGCCGCCGCATGCGAGGATCCGGCGGTGAATGATTTCGCTCAACCACTTGATGGCATGAAGACCTTGGTGATCGGGGGCGGAGGCGAGGGCATCGGACGCGCGATCTCGCGTGCCTTCGCTGCGGCCGGCGCAGCTGTCGCCGTCGCGGACATCGAACAGGAGCGAGCGCGTGAGGCCGTACATGAGTTGACGGAGTCTGGCGCACGCGCCATTCCGCTCGTCGGCGATGTCCGATCCCGGCAAGATGTGGACGGGTTCGTCGCCCACACCACCGCCGAGTTCGGCAGGCTCGACACGCTCGTGACCGTTGTCGGAGGGCAGGTCTCGTTCGTGCCCTCCGTACGGCTGCACGAGATGAGCGACGACGACTGGGATCTGGTCTACGAGATGAACCTTCGCTATGTAGCACGGGCAGCCCGATCTGCCATCCGTACGTTCCTGGCTCAAGAGAACGGCGGGTCCATCGTCTGCGTCGGCTCAGTCACCGGCGTGATGGCCGCACCGATGCAGGCAGGCTACGGCGCTGCCAAAGCCGGACTCGCCAGCCTTGCCAAGACCGTCGCCGCAGAGTACGCGGGCGATGGCATCCGCATGAACGTCGTGGCGTGCGGCGCGATCGCGACGCCGGCGGCAGGCTCAGCACAGGATGCCGACGGAACCCCTGAGATTCCGATGGGTCGGTTCGGCGTCCCCGGGGACGCGGCAGCGGCGGTTGTCTACCTGGCCTCGCCGCTCTCGTCATATGTGACGGGCCAGAGTCTCGTGGTTGATGGAGGCGTCACGGTACGCGGTCCGTTCCCGGACTAAGGCGTTCCGCGAACCGGACGACAAGGCCCGGGCCGTGCCGTGAACGAGACGGCTCCGCCGCGCTGTTCCACGTGGAACCACCTGCCCTCGGCACCCGGCACGATCTCCAGGGTCGGCGAAGTCGGGCTCCGCATGAAGAGGAGATCTCCGCGAACGCCTGGAGCGAGGCCGCGGCCGACGGCTGGAGCACCGACTCCGGCGTCGACACCGCGCAAGACGACAGCTGGGGCAACGGCCAGGACGACTGGGCAGCCGACCGGCGCGGGACGCTGCCCACCGCCGTACTGGTCTCCACCCACGACGTGACCATCCGCCGCTGGGCCGAACGCGACCACAACGTCGTGCGGTGGACCGAACTCGACCGCGGTGGCCACTTCCTTGCGATGGAAGCCCCCGACCTGCTCGTCAGTGACGTCCGCGAGTTCTTCGGCAAAACACGCTGAAGGGAGATCCGAACCCTCGACCGGCGGGCGAATCAGCTCTGGATGTCAGGCTCCTTATCGCTCTTCACGGTCTTCGCACTGTGCTGCTGCGTGGCAGCTCCATCGGTGGGCGGGACCGTGTCGGCATCGCCATGGTCCTGGGTATCAGCGCCCGGGACCCGGTTCGGCAGCTTCGCCGCGACGACGATCGTCACCAGGGCGAGGGCGGTCGCGACGCCGAAGGCCAGCTTCATCCCGCTCACCTGTGCGGGCACCGCGGCGACGCCGTCGGCGACCAGGTGGCTGGTGCGCGCGGACATCACGGTCACCACAAGCGCGGTCCCGAACGCTGCGGCGACCTGCTGCAACGTGCCGAGCATCGAGCTGCCGTGCGAGTACAGGTGTGGGGGAAGCCCGCCCATGCCAAGCGTGAAGACCGGGGTGAACGTCGCCGCCAGGCTGACCATCAGCAGCGTGTGCAGTCCCAGCACCTGCCAGTACGGCATCGTCATCGAGACCTGGGTGAACCCGCCGAGGGCGAGGAACGTGGCGATCGAGCCGGGCAGCACCAGTGGCCGACTGCCGAACCGGTCGAATATCTTTCCGACGGTCGGTCCCAGCAGGCCCATGGCCAGACCGCCCGGCATGACCAGCAGGCCGGTCTCCAGCGGGCTGAGCCCGCGCAAGTTCTGCAGGTACAGCGGCAGCAGGATCATCGATCCGAGCATCGCCAGGAACCCGATGGACATGAGGAGCAAGGACAGGCTGTAGGTCCGGTGCCCGAGGATTCGCATGTCCATCAGAGGCACACCGGTGCGTTGCAGCTTGAGCTGGCGGATCACGAAAACCGCGATCATCGCGACTCCGGCGATGACGATGCCGATGCCGAGCCCGACCCTGCCGTCGTTGCCGCCGAAGAGGCTCAGGCCGTACACCAGGCCGCCGAAGCCGAGTGCCGCTACGCCCACGCTGAGCCAGTCGATGGAGCTCACCTGCGGGTCGCTGATGTTGTCCATCTTGCGCAGCCCGAACAAGGTCACCAGACCCGCGATCGGCAGGACGACCAGGAACAGCAGTCGCCAGGAGCCGGCCTGCAGGATCAGCCCGGACACGGCGGGTCCGAGCGCGGGCGCCACCGAGATCGCCAGGGTGACGTTACCCATCACCCGGCCGCGGTCCTGCTTTGGCACCACGATCATCAACGTGGTCATCAGCAGGGGCATCGTCACGGCTGTGCCCGCGGCCTGCACTATCCGACCCAGCAGCAGCACCTCGAAGGACGGCGCGACGGCTGACAGGAGGGTGCCCGCGAGGAACACGCCCATCGCTGTCGCGTAGGCCTGGCGGGTGGTGACCCGCTGCAGGAACCAGCCGGTGACCGGAATCACGGCGGCCATGGTGAGCATGAACGCGGTGGTCAGCCACTGCGCCGACTGCTCGGTGATGCGCAACGAGTCCATCAACCGCGGAATAGCGTTGATCATGATGGTCTCGTTGAGGATCACCACGAACGTGGCCAGTACCAGCAGGCGCACCACCGTCGGTGTGCGGCCCGCCTGCTCGGCCGGTCTTTCTTGGATCGCAGCTGACATGGCAGCACCTCGCTGGGGTTCAGGTCACAGTCGCTTCGCAGCCAGCCAAGGGCCGTCGGCACGGACGTGGGTGTGGGCGCCGGTGAAGACCGGCACGCTTGGCAGAACTCATCGGTCGGCCCGAGTGTTCCGCATCGTTGCGCAGATCTCCTCCGAATTCTCATCCGCTCCACGAACCATCCGCCGGCCACCCCACCCCGACGCTCCTGACCGCTGGTGCCCCTCTCCTTCACAGCGGAGAGGGTGAAGACGAGAACTCTGGGCTTGCCGAATACTCCGTTGACCGAGGACGGCCAAGGCGCGAGAGTTTCGCCCTGGCCGGGAACAACGGCATACGTGGGACGGTGAGCGGTGGCTGGCTCGGACATGGCCCGTGACCTGCAAGTCAAGGAGACCTCGTCTGATCAGCCGCTGTGGACAGCGGACTTCCGGCTGTTCTTCACCGCCCGAACCACCTCCCTGCTGGGCGACGCGATGCTCCCCGTCGCGATCACGGCCGCCGTGATCCGGGCGGGATACGGGGCGAGTGGGGTGGGCTATGCGCTCGCCGCGCTCGTAGCGCCGTTCGCAGCACTGATCATCTTTGGCGGGGTGCTGTCCGACCGTTACGGCGCCCGGCGGCTGATGGTCGTCTCGGACGCAGCCCGGCTGTGCTCTCAGGGAGTGCTCGCGCTGCTGTTCCTGCTGGGTACGCCGCATTTGTGGCAGATCCTGGTGCTGCTGGCCCTGATCGGGGCGGGCAGCGCTGTCTTCCAGCCTGGAGTCGCCAGCATCACCCCGCTCACGGCCCAGGACGTACAGAAGGCCAACGCCACCCTCCGCATCTCGGAGTCCCTCACCATCGTCATCGGCCCGTCGCTGGCCGGCCTGCTGCTGGTGGTCTCCTCACCTGCGGCGGTGGTCGCCCTCGACGCCTTGACCTATGCGGTCAGCGGCGCCTGCCTCCTCCTGCTCCGCTCGGTCTCGATGGGCCCGGACGCGCGGAAGGGCGCCTCGTCGTTCCGGGCCGATCTCGTCGAGGGATGGCGGGAGTTCCGGGCCAGGACCTGGCTGTGGAGCGTCATCGTCGTCTTCATGCTCTGGCAGCTGGCCGGCGCCGGCCCCACCATGACCCTCGGTAACAGCACGCTCGTCACCGACTACGGAGCATCGGTGTTCGGCCTGGTCATGTCGTCCCTCGGGGCGGGAAGCGTGCTGGGCGGGATCGTCGCGATCAGGCTCCGCCCGCGGTATCCGCTCCGGGCCGGCGCACTCTCCATGATCCTTTGGGCGCTCATGCCGCTGGGGGTCGCTCTCGGCCTACCCGCGCCGCTCATCGCCGGGTGCTACGGGGTGAGCGGCGTGGGCATGGCGTTCTGGATCGTCATGTTCCACACGAGCGTGCAGACGCACATCCCGCAGGATGTCCTCGGCCGGGTACACGCGTACGACGCGGCCGGCTCGCTGGTGATGAAGCCGGTCGGGCAGGCGGTGGCGGGACCGCTCGCGATCGTCGTGGGAACGGCGCCGCTGCTGTACGTGTCCGCGTCCATGGCGCTCGTCGCCTGCGCGCTGCTGCTGGCAATCCCGGCCGTGCGCGGCCTGAAGCGGGTGGAGCGCTAGCTGCGCCCGTATCCCCTCTCATCAGCTGGGCGGAGCCCTGCACGCCCACGCCAAGGCCGATCGCGGTCGTAGCCTGAATCTCGCACGTGGTGGAAAGGAGGCTGAGGTGGCCGAGACGATGGTGGCCGAGGTGATGGCCGAGCTGGCCGAGCTCGAGGACCCGAAGTTCCGCGAGGTGAACGAGAAGCACGGTGACGATCACGGTGTGAACCTCGGCAAGCTGCGCGCGCTCGCGAAGCGGCTGAAGACGCAGCAGGAACTCGCGTGCCGGCTCTGGGCGACGGATGACACCGCGGCGAGACTGCTGGCGATCCTGATCTGCCGCCCGAAGGCGTTCGAGCGTGACGAGTTGGACGTCATGTTGCGCGAGGCGCGCACACCCAAGGTGCACGACTGGCTCGCCCACTGCAGGCGATCCGGGGCGTCCTTCATCTCCGCCTCTATGACATCGAGCAGTCCTGCGAGGTCGAGACCCTCGGGCTTCTTCGCCACGCGCTCGGTGGTCAGCGCCCAGCCGGCACTCGCGACGACTGGATCCGGATCGGCGGAACCACTGCCTGGCTCAGATCGGGATCGAGCACACCGGGCACCGCACCCGTGCGATCGACATCGGTGAGCGCCTGGAGGTGCTCAAGGACTACCCGACTTCCCCGGGCTGCACGTCTCCGTTCGCG
>NZ_JBOHCV010000688.1:0-3525 GCF_050698815.1 Streptomyces sp. | reverse complement strand
GCCCCGCACGGTCGCCGCCGGCAGCACGCAGCGGGCCGCGACATTCGGCTGTACGGGCACGTCCGTGCCGTCGTCCCCGGCGGGCTGCCAGGGCGTCACCGCCACCAGCGCCAGCGGTCCGGACGCCGCCGTGCCGAGCGCGTCCCGCAGTTGTGCGGCGGCCTCTTCGGCCGATCCGGTCCGCTCCTCGCCACCGAGCAGTTCGCCCAGCAGTTCGCCGGTGCGGGCGCCCTCGTGCGCCTCGGCCGCCAGCAGCGCCCCGATCCGGGCGGCCGTCGCCATCGCCGTCGTCAGCCGCGGGTCGGCCAGCTCGAGCGCGCCGTCGTCGAGCAGCCAGATGTAGCCGTACGCCACCCCGCCGTGCCGCACCGGCAGGCAGATCCGGCCGTGCACGACGCCCGCCGCCGGTTCGGGGTGGATGCGGACCGGGCGGGTCGCCCGGGCGATGCCGAAGCTCTCGAACCAGGCCCGCACCTCGGCCGTTGAGCCGCGCCCCAGGATCGAGCGGGTACGCACCGGGTCCAGCACCGCGTCGGAGGCGTCGCCGTCGCTCTCGTGAGCACCGAAGGCGATCAGGGCGAAGTCCCGGCCCTCCAGCGTCGCGGGGGTGCCGAGCAGCGCGGAGACCTCGTCGATGAGGGTCTGGTAGTCCTCGCGCATCCGTCTGGGTCGCCTTCCGCTCCGCTGTTCCGGCCGCCCCCATTCTCGTACAACTGTCTGAGATCTGGGACACGGACGCGTGACAGCTGTCGATGGTCCCCGGGTGGGGCGATCCTTAGATTCTGGGGGGCTTCCGGCGCGACGGCCGCCGTACACCGGCTGCCGTCGAAGGTCTGGAGCAGGAGAGACATGAACACCAGTGGAGGTGCCCGTGCCGGGACCATTGCTCCGCGCCGCCGCGCGCAGTGACGGCATCCGCCGTCTCGTCTCGTCCGCGCCGGTCACCCGCTCCGTGGTGGACCGGTTCGTGGCGGGCGAACAGCTCGATCCGTGCCTGCGGGCCGTACGGTCGCTGACCGATCGTGGCCTCCAGGTCACCCTCGACCACCTCGGTGAGGACATCACGGACCGCGCGGAAGCGCTGCGCAACCGCGACGCCTACCTCGCCCTCGCGCAGGCGCTGGCCGGGGAGGGCCTGGGTGAGCGGGCGGAGATGTCCGTGAAGCTGTCGGCCTTCGGGCAGGCGCTGCCGGGCGGCCACGACATCGCCCTCGCCAACGTCCGGCCCGTCGTCGAGGCCGCCGCCGAGGCGGGCACGACGGTTACGCTGGACATGGAGGATCACACCACCGTCGACTCGACGCTGGCCACCCTCACCGAGCTGCGCGAGCGCTTCCCCCAGACGGGCGCCGTGCTGCAGGCGTATCTCTTCCGCACCGAGGACGACTGCCGCGCCTTGGCCGGTGAGGGCTCCCGCGTGCGGCTGGTCAAGGGCGCCTACAACGAGCCGGCGACGGTCGCCCATCAGAACAAGCGCGAGGTGGACCGCGCGTACGTGCGCTGCCTGAAGATCCTGCTGTCCGGCGAGGGCTACCCGATGATCGGGTCGCACGACCCGCGGATGGTCGCCATCACACAGGAGCTGGCCCGGCGCCTCGGGCGCAAGCAGGACGAGTTCGAGTTCCAGATGCTCTACGGCATCCGGGAGACCGAGCAGGAGCGGCTGGCGGCCGAGGGATACGGGATGCGGGTCTACACCCCGTACGGAACCGACTGGTACGCATACTTCATGCGGCGCCTGGCGGAGCGCCCGGCGAACCTCGGGTTCTTCCTCCGCTCGCTCGCCACCCGCGGCTGACAGGCTTACCGGCTGAAACGGCTGACAGGCTGACAAACACTGACAGTGAAGGAGACATGGCTGCCATGGACGCTGTGACCCAGGTCCCCGCCCCGTACAACGAGCCGGTGCACACCTACGCACCCGGCTCGCCGGAGCGCGCCCGCCTCGAGCGCAAGCTCAAGGAGCTGGCCGACAACCCCGTCGACCTGCCCATGACCATCAACGGTGAGAAGCGGATGGGCGGCGGCGCACGCGTCGACGTCGTACAGCCGCACAACCACCACAAGGTCATCGGCAGCTACGCCAACGCCACCCGGCAGGACGCGCAGGACGCCGTCGACGCCGCCCTGGCCGCCGCCCCCGCCTGGCGTGCGCTCTCCTTCGACGACCGCGCGGCCATCATCCTCAAGGCCGCCGAGCTGCTGTCGGGTCCGTGGCGCGAGACGATCGCCGCCTCCACCATGCTGGGCCAGTCCAAGACCATTCAGCAGGCGGAGATCGACGCGCCCTGCGAACTGATCGACTTCTGGCGCTTCAACGTGCACTTCGCGCGGGAACTCCTCGAGGAGCAGCCGCCCATCCAGCCCAAGGGCGTGTGGAACCGGCTGGACCACCGGCCGCTGGAGGGCTTCGTCTACGCGATCACCCCCTTCAACTTCACCGCCATCGCCGGCAACCTGCCCACCGCCCCCGCCCTGATGGGCAACGTGGTGGTCTGGAAGCCGTCCCCCACCCAGACCCACGCGGCCGTGCTGCTGATGGAGCTGCTGGAGGAGGCGGGGCTGCCCAAGGGCGTGATCAACCTCGTCACCGGTGACGGCAAGGAGGTCTCCGAGGTCGCGCTGCCGCACCCGGACCTGGCGGGCGTGCACTTCACCGGCTCGACCAAGACCTTCCAGCACCTGTGGAAGACGGTCGGCGAGAACATCGCCGGCTACAAGTCCTACCCGCGGCTGGTCGGCGAGACCGGCGGCAAGGACTTCATCGTCGCCCACCCGACGGCCGACGCGGCCATCCTGAAGACCGCCATGGTCCGCGGCTCCTTCGAGTACCAGGGGCAGAAGTGCTCGGCCGCGTCCCGCGCGTACATCCCGCGATCGCTGTGGGAGAGCGGGCTGAAGGACGAACTCGTCGCGGAGACCGAGGGTCTGGCGATGGGCGATGTCAGCGACCTGTCGAACTTCATCGGCGCCGTCATCGACGACCGTGCCTTCGCGAAGAACAAGGCCGCCATCGACCGCGCCAAGGAGGACCCCACCTGTGAGGTCGTCGTGGGCGGCGAATACGACGACTCGGTCGGCTGGTTCGTGAAGCCGACGGTGATCACCTGCACCGACCCGGACAACGAGATCTTCTCCACCGAGTACTTCGGCCCCATCCTCGCTGTACACGTCTACGAGGACGGCGACTGGGACGCGATGCTGGAGCAGATGGAGTCGGCCTCCTCCTACGCGCTGACCGGCGCGGTTCTCGCCCGGGACCGGGCGGTGCTGGCCGCGGCCGGGGAGAAGCTCCGCTTCGCCGCGGGCAACTTCTACCTGAACGACAGGCCCACCGGTTCCATCGTCGGCCAGCAGCCCTTCGGCGGTGCCCGCGCCTCGGGCACCAACGACAAGGCGGGCTCGAAGTTCAACCTGCTGCGCTGGATGTCCCCGCGCGCCATCAAGGAGACCCAGGTCGCGGCGACCGACTACCGCTACCCGCACATGGGCTGACCTCCGCGTCCTCCGGCGTCCGCCCGGGTC
>NZ_JBOHCV010000687.1:0-3367 GCF_050698815.1 Streptomyces sp. | reverse complement strand
CCGGCCCGACGACTCGGGCCGGCGGGCGCCCCCGGGCGCGCGCTGCACCTGGAGGTCGAGGGTGACGGCGGCGGCGACTGGTACATCGCACTGGACTCACCCGCGGCCACCGCCTCCGCGGCGGACGCGGTGGCCCATGTGGCGCTGGACAGCTACGAGTTCTGCCAGCTGGCGGCCGGTCACGTACCGCCCCAGGAGGCGGCCGCCGGCCAGGACGGCGACCGCGAAGCCATCCGCGACGTCCTGTTCGCCGCGGCGTCGCTGTCCCGGATGTAGGTGTCCGGGATGTGACGCGCCCCAGGTCGTGTCAGGTGAAGACCACCGTGCGGCGGCCGTTCAGCAGCACGCGGTGTTCGCTGTGCCACTTGACCGCGCGGGCGAGCGCCTGGCACTCCACGTCGCGCCCTACGGCTACGAGCTGTTCGGGGGTGACTTCGTGCCCCACCCGCTCGACCTCCTGCTCGATGATCGGGCCCTCGTCCAGGTCCGCGGTCACGTAGTGGGCGGTCGCGCCGATCAGCTTGACGCCGCGGGCGTGCGCCTGGTGGTAGGGCTTGGCGCCCTTGAAGCTCGGCAGGAAGGAGTGGTGGATGTTGATGATCCGGCCCGACAGCTGCTTGCAGAGGTGGTCTGAGAGAACCTGCATGTAGCGGGCGAGGACGACCAGTTCGACGTTCTCGTCCTCAACCAGGCGCAGCAGCCGCGCCTCGGCCTCCTGCTTGCTCTCGTCGCTCCCCTTGGTCACCGGGATGTGGTGGAAGGGGACTCCGTAGGAGCGGGCCAGCTCGGCGAAGTCGGTGTGGTTGGAGACCACTGCGGCGACGTCGACCGGCAGCGCGCCACTGGTGCACCGGAAGAGCAGGTCGTTCAGGCAGTGCCCGAACCGGCTGACCATCAGCACGACCCGCATCCGCTCGCCGGCCCGGTGCAGCTGCCAGTCCATCTGGAACGAGTCGCCCACCGCGGCGAAGCTCGCCCGCAGCTTCTCCACGGTCACGCCCGCGTCCGCCGAGAAGTGGACGCGCATGAAGAACAGCCCGGTGTCGTGGTCACCGAACTGCTGGCTGTCCTCGATGTTGCAGCCGGTCATGAACAGATAGCTCGACACGGCGTGCACGATGCCCTGTTTGTCCGGACAGGAGAGTGTGAGGACATACTCCGTGCGGTCGGCGTGCGGCTGCTTCATGGGGACAAGACTGGCACACCCGCCAGGGCCGCGTTCACCTGCACTCGGGCGGGACTCAGACGGCGCGCAGCATGATCGCCAGTACGTCGAGGGAGCGGGGCGGCTCGTCCGGGTCCTCCGCGTCGTTGGTCGCCAGGCGTACGTGCGCGTCACGCGCCGCCCGTACCGCCTCCGGCCAGCCGTGGTGCTCCAGATAGGAAGCGACGGGAGCGTCCGCGCCGACCTGGTGCATGATGCGCAGCACGCGCAGCACGGCGGTGTCCACGAGCGCGGCCTCCTGCGAGTCGCGGAAGACCGTGCCGACGTACTTCTCGGCGGACCAGTTGTCCAGCCAGGTGTCCTCGACCAGGCGGTAGACGGCATCCGTGATGTCGCCGTATCCCGGCCGACCGGTCGCCCAGCAGTCCTGCTGGAAGGCGGGGTCGGAGAGCATGTGCAGCGCGGAACGCACATTGCTGCGCCAGCGCCACCAAGGCATGTCGTCAACAGGCATGCCGCCCATGGTGGTGGACCGAGGGCCACGGCGGGAAGCCTTCGCGGAACCTTGCTGCACGGAACCTTGCTGCATAGTTGTCGACAATACGTTCCCCTTTCCGTGCCGACGGTGCGGACCCCTGGTATTCACCCCCCTGTCACTCGGCGTTGGCAACCCGTCACTCACACGTTACGGTCCGCCCGGAATCGTGCGGTCACATGACTGTCCGGCGCCGCTCCGCCCTGACCAAAGCCGTCACCGCCGCCGTCGCCTGCGCCGCTGTGCTCAGCGGCTGCGGGATCATGCCCGGCACCGCCGAAGCGGGCAACGACCCGATCACCGTGATGACCTGGGCGCCGGAGGGCACCAAGGCCACCAACATGCCCGGCATGCCGGGCATGGCGAAGGCCTACGCACGCTGGATCAACGCCGAGGGCGGCATCAACGGGCGCCCGCTCAAGGTCCTCACCTGCAACGACCACAACGACACGGTGAGCGCCGCGCGCTGCGCGGCACGCGCCACGAAGGAGGAGGTGGTCGCGGTCGTCGGTTCCTACAGCCAGCACGGCCGCTCCTTCATGTCCGGCCTGGAGAGCGCCGGCATCCCCTACATCGGCGGCTACGGAGTCGCCGACGAGGAGTTCAGCAGTCCGCTGTCCTACCCCGTCAACGGCGGACTGCCCGCCCTCGTCGCGGGCAACGGCCGCCAGCTGGCCGCCGGCGGCTGCGGCCACGTCTCGCTGGTGCGTCCGGACACCATCGCGGGCGACCAGCTGCCCCCGCTGCTCAACGCCGGCCTCGCGGACGGCGGCGCCGGGCCCGCCAAGGACGTGCGGGCGGCGGAGGACGCCTCCGCCTACACCCGGCAGGCGCACCAGGCGCTGGCCGGCGCGGGCGCGGACCCCGAGCGGTACGGCCTGGCGCGGTACGGCGGCAGCACCGAGGACGGCTGCGTGACGGCCGTGCTCGGCGGCCGTACGGACACCTTCTTCGACTCCTTCCGGCGCGTGCAGGAGGACAGCCCACGGGTGCGGACGGCGTCCGTGCTGGGCAGTCTGCGGCAGTCCCTGGTGGACCGGTCGGGCGGGCGGCGGAGCCCGCTGGAGGGCGCGTACGCGACCGGCTGGTACCCCGTGGCGAGCGACCCGCGCTGGGGCCCGATGAAGGACGTCATCCGGGAGCACGCCTTCGGTGACAACCACGTCGACGGTTCGGACCCGGGCGTCCAGACGACGTGGGTCGCCTATACGGTGCTGCGCCAGGTCCTGCGCTCGCTGGACGGTGAGCCGGTCACGGCCAAATCGGTGCGGCGGGCGCTGGACAACGGCGCTCCGGTCGGCACGGGCGGACTGACGCCGAAGCTGAACTGGAGCTTCGGCAACATGCTCGCCGCGCGCGAGTTCCCCCGCATCGTCAACACGATGGTGACCTACCAGCGCGTGCGGGACGGCAGGCTGACACCGGTACGCGAGGGATTCGTCGACCTGGCGAAGACGCTGGAGGGCGACCCCACCACCTCATGACCCGCGGCTCGGCCGACCGGCACGGCCGAGCCGCACGGCCGGCGTCACAGCTGACCGAACTGGCGCTCCGTCAGTCCGTACTTGCCGGCCGTCGGGTTCCACAGCCCGGCCGCCTCCTTCTTCGCGGTCGTGGCCTCGCCACTGGAGCGTGTCCCCTTTCATTTATTCATGGTGTTGCGGTCG
>NZ_JBOHCV010000686.1:0-5678 GCF_050698815.1 Streptomyces sp. | reverse complement strand
CGCTGCTGCTGCGGCGCGAGCAGACGCCCGTACTGCTGCTGCACGGCGGCGGCCAGGAGCGCGACGTGCGGTCCGGGACCCTGGACGTGCCCGCGATCGCCGCTTTCGCGACGGCGGCCGAACTGGCGGCCGAGCGGCGCGCGGACTTCGCCCGGGACATCGGCGCTCTGCGGGACGCCCTGATCGAGGCGGTGCGTACGGCCGTGCCGGACGCCGTGCTCAACGGCGACCCGGACCCCGCCGGGCGGCTCCCCGGCAACGCGCACTTCTCCTTCCCCGGCTGTGAGGGCGACTCGCTGCTGCTCCTGCTGGACGCGCAGGGCATCGAGTGCTCGACGGGCTCCGCGTGTACGGCCGGGATCGCCCAGCCCAGCCATGTGCTCCTCGCGGCGGGCGCCGACCCGGCCCTCGCGCGCGGCACGCTGCGCTTCTCGCTCGGACACACCTCCACCGAGGCCGACGTGGCGGCGGTGGCCGAGGCCATCGGCCCGGCGGTCGAGCGGGCCCGCGGGGCGGGCCTGAGCTGACGGGTTGTCCGGATCATCATCTGGACGCCCGGTCCGGTGTGCCGTTGACTCACCGCGGCTCGGCGAAGGGGTGCGGATGGGGGTGGCGGACCCCACGACATCCGCGCTCACCAACGTGCCGGCTGTGCCGGCGGCGGTGGCCGGTGTCGCGCTCTTCCTCCCAACGTATCGGCGTCAATGGCCCGTTGTGGCCCCGTGAATACTGCCGGTCAGCCTCTACCCAGGAGTAGTACCGGGGATTAACGTTCCTCGCACGCTGCCGCGTCTCACCCCGCAGGAGATACCGGTGATACCTTCCCGCGCTCCGTCTGTCCGACGTCGTCGCCTCGCGACGGTCAGGGCGTCTCTCGCCGCCGTAGCCGTCGCCGCGCTGCTCGCCCCCTTGCTGGGCAGCTCGCCGACGTTCGCGGCCGGCCCGGTGGACACGGCCAAGGCGAAGACCAAGGCCGACGCCGCCGACCCCTGCCGGGGCCAGTGCCACGACATCCTCCCCGCCGGGCAGAACGGCAACGCCACCCTCACCGAGATCCTGCTGCACAAGGCCATCGGCACCCGCCCCAAGCACTCGGCCGACCAACTGAAGCCGTACGACGACCTGTTGCACGACTACTCGGGACTGACCGAGGACCAGCTCTCCGACTACTTCAACGACGCCTCCTTCGGCGTCGCCGAGGACCAGGTGGAGAGCCGGAAGTCGCCCCGCTCCGACGTCACCATCACCCGTGACAAGGCCACCGGCACCCCGCACATCAAGGGCACCACCCGCTCCGGGACCGAGTTCGGCGCCGGATACGCCGCCGGCCAGGACCGGTTGTGGCTGATGGACATCCTCCGGGACGTGGGCCGCGCCGAGTTGTCCTCCTTCGCCGGCGGCGCCGAGGGCAACCGCGCGCTGGAACAGAGCCTGTGGGCCGCCGCCCCCTACACCGAGGACGACCTGAAGGGGCAGGTCGAGCGGATCCGTGACTCCGGCGAACGGGGCGCCCTGGCCTACCGGGACATCCAGGACTACGTGGGCGGGATCAACGCCTACATCGACGACACCGTCGGCGCGCTGAACTACCCCGGCGAGTACGTGCTGACCGGCCACGGCTCGAAGATCAAGGACTTCACGGTGACGGACGTGGTCGCCATCGCGTCGGTCATCGGATCGATCTTCGGCAACGGAGGCGGCGGCGAAGTCGGCAACGCCCTGGCCAAGCTGGCCTTCCAGAGGCAGTACGGCGAGGCGAAGGGTGAGGACGCGTACGCCGCGTGGCGGGCCCAGAACGACACCGAGGCGACGACGACCGTACGGGGCAAGGAGTTCCCCTACGCGGACTCCCCGGAGAACCCCGAGGGCGTGGCGACGCCCGACGGCGGATCGGTCACCGCCTACGACCACTCGCAGAACGAGACGGGCACGGGGGCGAAGTCCGCCGGGTCCGCCGCCGGGACGAAGGCGAAGGGAGTGCTCCCCGCGGACCTCATCACCGCGAAGAAGGGAATGTCCAACGCCCTCATGGTCTCCGGCAAGCACACCGCCTCCGGCAACCCGATCGCCGTGTACGGGCCGCAGACCGGCTACTTCTCCCCGCAGATCCTGATGGTGCAGGAGCTGGACGGCCCGGGACTGCGCTCCCGCGGGGCGTCCTTCCCGGGACTCAGCTTCTACGTCGAACTCGGCCGTGGCCTGGACTACTCCTGGAGCGCGACCTCGGCGAGCCAGGACATCACCGACACCTTCGCCGTCGAACTGTGCGAGGAGTCCGGCGCCGAACCGACGAAGGAGTCCCAGAGTTACCTGCTGCGCGGGAAGTGCACCCCCTTCGAGAAGCTGACCCGGCACAACGAGTGGAAGCCGACCCTTGCCGACTCCACCAAGGCCGGCTCCTACGACGTGGTGACCCTGCGCTCGGCCTACGGGCTGGTCAGCCACACCGGCGAGGTGGCGGGCAAGCCGGTCGCCTTCACCGCCCTGCGCTCCACCTATCAGCACGAGGCCGACGCGGTGATCGGCTTCCAGAAGTTCAACGACCCCTCGGCGGTCACCTCCGCGGAGAGCTTCCAGGAGGCCGCGCAGGACATCGGCTACACCTTCAATTGGTTCTACGCCGACGCCGAGCACACGGCGTACTACAACTCCGGTGACAACCCGGTCCGTTCGGCGAACACCGATCCGGATCAGCCGATCCGGGCCGAAGCCGCCTACGAGTGGAAGGACTGGGACCCCGTGGCCAACACCTCGGCGGTCACTCCTCCCCGGGAGCACCCGCAGTCGGTCGATCAGGACTACTACGTCAACTGGAACAACAAGCAGGCCAAGCGCTTCTCGGCCGGCTGGGGCAACGGTTCGGTCCACCGGGCCGACCTGCTGGACAAGCGGGTCTCCGCCCTCGTCGACGAGGGCGGCGTGACCCGTACGAAGCTGGTCCAGGCGATGGAGGAGCCGGCCGCCGCCGATCTGCGGGCGGAGAAGGTGCTGCCCGTCATCCTCGACGTCATCGGCTCCGCCGAGGTGACCGATCCCGAACTGGCCGCCACGGTCGAGAAGTTGCGCGCCTGGCAGGAGTCGGGCTCGCTGCGCCGGGAGGCCGCCCAGGGCGACGGGAAGTACGCGCACGCCGAGGCGATACGGGTGCTGGACGCCTGGTGGCCGCTCCTGGTGGAGAGCGAGTTCAAGCCCGCGCTGGGAGACGGTCTCTTCAAGGCCCTCACCGCGGTCGCGTCCGTCGACGAGTCGCCGTCGGGCGACCAGGCGCACAAGGGGTCCTCGTTCCAGCACGGCTGGTGGAGCTACGTCGACAAGGACCTGCGGAGCGTACTGGGCAGGAACGTCGAGTCTCCCCTCGACCGGACGTACTGCGGCGGCGGTTCCCTCTCCGAGTGCCGGCAACTGCTGCTGTCCACGATGGCCGAGGCCGCCGCCACGCCGGCCGCGGAGACCTATCCCGGTGACAGCTCCTGTGAGGCCGGCGACCAGTGGTGCGCCGACTCGATCGTGCACCGGGCCATGGGCGGCATCACGGTGCCGGGGATCGCCTGGCAGAACCGGCCCACCTACCAGCAGGTGGTCGAGTTCCCGGCCCGCCGCTCCGACGCCGCGGGGCGGTGAGGCTGGTCACCGCTCAGCTGATTTCTCCGCGCGCTTGCCGCACGTAGCGCAGGTAGCGCTTCCAGCCCCAGTGCCGGCCCGGGTCGGTGTGGTCGGCGCCGGGGACCTCGTGGTGCCCGATGATGTGCTCGCGGTCGACGGGGATGTCGTAGCGCTTACAGATGTGGGCCGTGAGCCGGGCCGAGGAGCGGTACATCGCCTCGGTGAAGTCCTCCGGGCGGTCCACGAAGCCCTCGTGCTCGATGCCGATGCTGCGCTCGTTGTACTCCTGGTTCCCGGCGTGGAAGGCGACGTCCAGCTCGCGCACCATCTGCACCGTCCGCCCGTCCCGTGCCCGCACCACGTAGTGCGTGGCCGAGGCGTGCAGCGGGTCACGGAAGACCCTGACCGCGGTGGCGAAGTCGCTCTGCGTCACATGGATCACGACGCGGTCGATGACGTAGTCGGCGGGACGGTCGGCGTACCGCAGGTTGGCCTCGGAGGCGGGTATCCAGCGCACCCCCGGCTGATCGACCTCCCCGGCCACCCGCTGTTTGTCCACGCCGGGCAGCCGCCACCACAGGCGTGAGGTCTTGTCCCAGGTCAGCGCCCCCGCGGTGACCACCGCCGCCGCGCTGCCGCCGCCGATGAGCAGGGTGCGCCGAGAGATCGAGTTCATACCCCACTGAACGCTCGCGGCGGCCGGAGCGGTTCCGGTGTCCGGCCGGCCTGCCCGGGCCAGGCGGCGCGTCGGCCGATCCGTCTACCCTGTACGGGTTATGACTGACGCTTCCAGCAGCCCATCGGCACCCATCTCCGGCACCAGCCCGCTGCGCGTGCTCGCCGCCATGTCCGGTGGTGTCGACTCCGCGGTCGCCGCCGCCCGCGCGGCCGAGGCGGGGCACGAGGTCACTGGTGTCCATCTGGCCCTCTCCGCCAACCCGCAGTCCTTCCGTACGGGCGCCCGCGGCTGCTGCACCATCGAGGACTCCCGCGACGCCCGCCGGGCCGCCGATGTCATCGGCATCCCCTTCTACGTCTGGGACCTGGCCGAGCGCTTCCGCGAGGACGTGGTCGAGGACTTCGTCGCCGAGTACGAGGCGGGCCGTACGCCCAACCCCTGCCTGCGCTGCAACGAGAAGATCAAGTTCGCCGCGCTGCTGGACAAGGCGCTGGCGCTGGGCTTCGACGCGGTGTGCACGGGACACTACGCGAGCATCGTGACCCGCGGTGACGGCAGCCGTGAGCTGCACCGCGCCAGTGACGCCGCCAAGGACCAGAGCTACGTGCTGGGAGTGCTGGACGCCCGGCAGCTCGCCCACGCCATGTTCCCGCTGGGCGACACCCTCACCAGCAAGGACGAGATCCGGGCAGAGGCCGAGCGGCGTGGCCTGGCGGTCGCGAAGAAGCCGGACAGCCACGACATCTGCTTCATCGCCGACGGTGACACCCAGGGCTTCCTCGCCGACCGGCTCGGCACGGCCGAGGGCGACATCGTCGACGAGGAGGGGCAGAAGCTCGGCACCCACGAGGGCGCGTTCGGCTTCACCATCGGTCAGCGCAAGGGCCTGCGCATCGGGCACCCGGCGGCGGACGGCAAGCCGCGGTACGTGCTGGACATCTCCCCGGTGGACAACACCGTCACCGTCGGTCCCGCCGCCTCGCTGGACGTCACGGGCCTGACCGCCCTCACGCCGCGCTGGTGCGGGAGCGCGCCGTCCGGCCCCGACACGTACACCGCGCAGCTGCGCGCGCACGGCGGCGAGACGGAGGTCAGTGCCGAGCCCACCGACGACGGGCGGGGACTGCGGGTCCGCTTCACCGAGCCGGTCCGCGGCGTGGCCCCGGGCCAGGCGATCGTGCTCTACGACGGCACCCGCGTCATCGGCTCCGCGACGATCGCCACGACGGACCGCGCTCAGCACGCGGCGCGCTAGGGCGTGTTTTGAAAGTCCCTCCCCCAGACTCCGTCCGGGAGGTGCCCCCAGCCCGCGCCGCCTGGCACGCACATCCTCCCCCTGGGCCTTCGGCCCGGGAGGTGCCCCCAGCGTTGTCGACTCGACCGAGTAGCCCACTAC
>NZ_JBOHCV010000685.1:0-5695 GCF_050698815.1 Streptomyces sp. | reverse complement strand
GTGCCGGGAAACGATGGTGTTCGTGTTGGTGTTCATGGCATCAGGATGACCCCGGGCGACCGTTGCGGTCTATTGCACATTTTGCGGGTGGTGTGTGCAAAATAATTTCATGATTGACCTGCGCCGGCTTCACATGCTCCGCGTGGTGCGCCAGCAGGGCACGGTCACCGCGGCCGCCGAGGCCCTGCACCTCACCCCGTCGGCGGTCTCCCACCACATGCGCGAGCTCGCGCGCGAGCTCAAGGTCCCGCTCCTGGAGCCGAAGGGCCGCGGCGTCCGGCTGACCCCGGCCGGGCGCCTGCTCATCGAGCACGCCGACGCGCTGCTGGCCCGCTGGGAGGAGACGCAGGCGGAGCTTGAGTCCCACCGGGCGGGCATGACCGGACCGCTGCGCATCGCGGGCTTCACCACCGCGATCAGCGGCCTGATCGCCCCCGCGGCCGGGCGGCTGCGGCACAGCCATCCCGACCTCCTGGTGCAGGTGCGCGAGTGCGACACCGCGGAGAGCATGGACCTGCTGGTGGCGGGCGAGGTGGATCTCGCGGTCGTGGAGCCCATCGAGGGCGGACCGCCGCCGGATGACGCACGGTTCGAGCAGGGCCCCCTGCTGGAGGAGCCGCACATCCTGCTGGTGCCCGCCGACCACCCGCTGGCGCGGGCGGTGTCGGTGAGGCTGGAGGACGCGGCGGCCGAGGACTGGATCGTCGCCGACCCGGGCAAGTGCGACCACGCCCAGCGGGTGCGGGTGCTGTGCGCGGCTGCCGGGTTCTCGCCGCGGATCGTGCACGCCGCCACCCACTGGTCGGCGGTCTGGTCGCTGGTCGGGAACGGGCTGGGCGTCTCGCTGATCCCGCGGCTGGCCGAAGGCCCGGCGGGCCAAGCGGTGGCGCGGGTGCCGGTGTCGAGCGAGAACATGCCGACGCGGCGGATCCTCACCTGCGTGCGCCGGGGCAGCCGGCATAACCCGCTCATCGACCTCGGGATACGAGCACTGGAAGAGGCGGTGCGCGACCACCAGACCATGGCCGACTGGCCCCAAGTCGCCTGACGGCACACCCGCTACGGCGTGCTGATCGCGTCGAGATCGACGTTGGTGTAGAGGCCGGCAGCTCCGGCGGACCGGTCGCGGCCGTTCCCCCTCGCCCGGAACCAAGGACCCCCTACGGCACGATCCACGGCGACACACCCACGGACCGGCAACGGCCGGCCCGGCCGTGCTGAGCGATCAGCGGATCACCCGGAACCGCAGGTGAGTGACGTTGGGTGCTTCGACCACCGTGGTGCGCTGGAGCTGGACCTGGTCGCCCAGATGCTCGAACAACCGGGTGCCGTTACCGAGCAGGACCGGGGCCAAGTGGATTTCGATCTCGTCCATCAGGCCTGCGGCAAGGCACTGTTGAGCGGCGCTGGCACCGTGCACGCCGACCACCTTGCCCCCCGCTGCGGCTTTCGCCTGCTTGACCGCGCTGTGGATGCCATCGGTGACGAAGGTGAATACCGTGGGCGCCCGGACCGACTCCTCTTCCGGGGGTTCGTGGGTCAGCACGAAGCACGGCGCCGGGCCGGCCGGGCCGCCTTCCCCCCACCCTCCCTCGCCCTCGGCCAGGTCGAAGGACCGCCGGCCCATCAAGATCGCTCCCGGACCCTCACGCATCTCGGCCGGCAGCTCGGCGTCGCGCAGATCCGCTTCGTGCAGCCAGTGGTGCAGGACCTCGCCTCCCTCTCCGAGTTGCTGTTCGCGGGTGACATTCGGACCGGTGACGAACCCGTCCAGCGACATCGAGATTCCTGAAATGACCTTGCTCATGATCTCTCCTTCTTCGTCCGTGAGCGCGCGAACTACATCGCGTTCGGGTCGATGAGAACGCGGCTGTCCTTCTCGCCGAGGAGGTAATGCGCCGATGCCCGGGCCCGGTAGAGCCGAAATTCGGCAGGTCCGAGGACACTCGACTTCTGCCAGGGGCTGCCGCCGTCGGCTGCCGACGCCGCGGAGAACGTCGTGATCGCCGCCTCTACCTCGACCTCCGGAACCTGTTCGGCCAACGCCTCGACGTACACCGCCTCGGCCTCGCCGACCGGTACGGTCGAGTCGAAGATGACGATGCCGACGTCTGGCCGGTCGGCGATGTTGCCTGAGTGTCGAGTGCCCGGCCGCGACACCCAGATGAAGTCGGTGTATCCGTCGGGTGCGAACCAGACCGGCGTAGCCCACGGCCGACCGTCCGCGTCGGCGGTCCCCAGAGTCATGTAGCTGTTGGCGTCGATGATCCGTCTGGCCGTCCTGGCAAGGTCGCCGGGTTGTGTCATGGGAGTCCGTCCTCTCCTACGCGCATCGTTGTATGCCCGAAGTCCCGGCTGGGCCTAAAGATTCGGTCTAGGCTGAATCTGTGATTCGCTACCGGTTTGGCCAAGACGACGTGTTGCGGACCCGGTTCGCGATCGCGCCGCTCATGGAGCTGATCGGCGCCTTCTACGTTCTGCGGCGGCCGGAGCGGTACGTCGTGCATCGACGCTGGCTGAAGTGGGCGGCGTCGCGGGTAGGGGATCTCGACCTGACGCTGCTCGACGCCGCGGCCCCGTTCGGCGGTCCGTACTGGCCGGTCTTCGTCAGCCCACCGCCGCGGGAACCGCATGCGACGATCGAGGCCGAGCTGAGCCGGGTGAGGGAGACGCCGCCGGAACGGGTCCTCGCGGAGATCACGCACCGGTACCCGGACCGGCTGCCGGCAGCTGCGCGACCGTTCGCCGGTGATCCGGCGGGGGCGCTCGGCGAGCTGGTGGAGCAGATGCGGGCGCTGTGGGATGCGGTCCTGGGACCGAGGTGGGTCACCATCTCGGCGCTGCTCGAGTCGGAGATCGCCTCGCGGGCCCGGAGCCTGGCGGCCCTCGGATCGCGGGCCGCCTTCGCCGACCTGCATCCGTCCGTGAGCTGGGAGGCCGGCTGTCTGAGTGTCCGTCCGACGTCCAAGTCGGCGACCGATGTGAATCTCGCGGGCCGCGGGCTGCTGCTCATCCCGTCGGCCTTCACCTGGCCGACGGTCTGGCCGCGTATCGATCCACCCTGGGACCCGGCCCTGGTCTATCCGCCGACCGGGATCGGCGACATCTGGGAGCCGGCCGACACGGATCACGGCGCTTTGAAGTCGCTGATCGGCTGCCGCCGAGCCCGAATCCTGCAGGAGCTGGATCGCCCGGCCGCCACCCTCGAACTCGCGGCTCGGATGCGCGTCAGCGCCGGCGGGATCAGCGACCATCTGTCCGTTCTGCGCCGGGCCGGCCTCGTCACGCGCCGCCGCGAGGGCCGCCGGGTCGTCTACGCACGGACGCTGACCGGCGACGCCCTCTGCCGACCGAGTACCTGACCTCGAGACGGTGCTCCACCACGTTCTCGCGAAACGCGCCGCACAACGTCCACCCCCTCACTCGGATACGGCTTCAACTGGCACTACTTCACGCCGGTGCAGATGGTGCTGAACCAACTCAGCCTCCACGTGTCCTGACGGCTTATCCTGTCCAGCTGCCGCAACGGTGATTCCTGTCCTGGCCCAGCCACGTCACAACAACCGACAGCCTGCCTCTGCGCCCTTCCGGGAGTTCACATGCGCATCAGGGCATCGCACCCCCTCAGCCTGCTGGTTGAGGTGACCGTGTCCGCCGTCTTCCTGGGGACCGTTGCCGGTTGCGGCAGCCTGAAGGAGGCCGACGGCGGCACGGAGGTGCTGGCGCACCGTGTCCAGAAGGTCGCCGCAGCATGGGACGGATCAACCGCAGCTGCCACGTGGCGTGCTGGCTACCACCCCATGGGTGACGTGATCGAGCTGCCGCGGGGCGGCCTGCGCAGCAAGGCTGACAAGCAGGCCTACGAAGACCAGAGCTTCGTCCTCCGCGGCGAGTTGCCTGCTACCCGGCCTCAGGAGGGCCGGGTGGCTTGGGCCGAAGGTGAATCGCTCACACGGCCACTGGCGGGGGTGGATGAGTCATACAAAGCCCTGGCTGGCGCCCACGATGAAGGAAGACCACACCTCACCGTGACCAGGGCGAAGCTGGGTGAGATGACCCTGGCCACCAGCCGCGGACCGGCGACAGCTCCAGCCTGGCTCTTCACCCTGGAAGGTTATGCCTCCCCGCTCAAGCGTGCCGCTGCCATCCCATCGAAACTCCCCCCGCCACCGATCAGGCGAGCCCGCGACGTCCCCGGTTATCCACTCCACCGGCTAGTCCAGATTGCCGCAGACGGGCGGTCGGTGACCGTGGTTGCCCTTCATGGTGTCTGCGACGATGGCCCCATGGTCGACGTGCTGGAAACCCGCGGCAGCGTGGTGCTGTCGGCCTCCGTCAAGAGCCGGCAGAACGGCGGCTACTGCACCAAGCAGGGGAAGTTGCAAGAGGTGACGGTGAAGCTGGACCGACCCGTGGGCGACCGCGTTCTGCTCGACGCGCACACAGGCCAACCCATTCCCTACAAGCCGCCGCACGGACCCTCGCCGAGCTGGAGCTGAGCCGCGCACCCTGGCCCTGGCTCGACCCCGCATTGAGCCCGGAGCTTCCCGTGGCGCGGAGCGGGAAGGTGACGGCTTCCGCTGCGGGGCGGTTGTCGGCCTCAGTACCTAGTGCCGCATCAGGCGAAGTTCGCCCCGTTCGCTGGTGTGGCGAGTCCCGCGTAGCTGATGGGCAGTACCTTGGCGGCGTGGATTACCTGGTTGAACTTCGGCGTGAACTGGATGCGTTCGGTGCCGTGCTGGATGGTGATTTGTCGGCTCCGGTCGAGCACTGCGGCGGTTGGCGGTTGGTGGATCTGGCCGTACACATGGGAGCGGGGAACCTGTGGGTCGTCGCGGCGGTGCGGGAGGGGCATGGCGATAGCTATGACGAGGGTGCCGCACCCCGTGACCGGGCTGGTCTCAAGGCCTGGTATGCCAAGACAGCGGACGCGCTCGTGCAGGCCCTGTCGGTTGATCCCTCGACCGAGGCGTGGACGTTCTTCCCGCCGGACACGGTCGGGTTCTGACGTCGGCGCCGCAGCCAGGAGACGCTGATGCACCGGTGGGACGCCGAGCACGCGCTCGGCACGGCGACGCCGATGGATCCGGCGCTCGCCGCCGACGGTGTCGCCGAGGTCTTCGACACCATGGCGCCTCGCATGGTCTCCAAGGGGGCCGCCACCTGTCCCGAGCAGGCCGTGCGGATCATCGCCACCGACTCTGGCCGCTGCTGGACTTACGGGACCGGTGAGCCGATCGCGGAGGTCTCGGGCACTGCCGAGGACCTGCTGCTGATGTTGTGGGGGCGCAAGCCGCGGGATACTGGATCAGTGACCTGGGCTGGGGACCGTGAGGCGGGGTTGGGTGTGCTGGCCGGGCCGCTGGTCCCCTGACTCAGGATCAGGCGACGCTCGCCCCGGCAACAACGGCGCGTAGGCGCCGGTCGTTGGCGTGCTTGTTCCGCCAGATGATGTAGCGGCGGATCATGCTGCCTTGGGCCTTGTGACGGCGCCCGACGGGCCGGGGGTTTGCGCAGGCCGGGCGCTTCAAACGATCGAGGACGCACCGCCGCTGGGCGGTCAGTGGCCGTCGGCTAGGTTCCTGGTCGGATAGACGGCAGGACAGAGGGAGAGGCCATGGCGCAGCAGTTGGGGCCGCTGGAGCTGATCGGGGACCGGTGGGTGATCGGGGACCCGACGCGGAAGGCGGGCCTG
>NZ_JBOHCV010000684.1:0-4790 GCF_050698815.1 Streptomyces sp. | reverse complement strand
GCGCGGTGCGCACCGCCGCCGAGGTCCGCGCCCACGGGAACCTGGCCCGCCGTCATCTCCGGCGAGCCCGCGAGGGCCCTTACGTCACCCCAGGCACCGGTCGCGGCGCCCGTCGCCAGCACGCTCGCGAAGACCAGTGCCAGACCCGCACCGCGGCGCAGTCGCCGGGTGCTTCCCCCGTCGTCGTCGGGGGATGGGGCGGAATACCACGAGTCCGACATGATGCGGAGTCTAGGCCAGACGCGGGCCGCCGCACGGGGTGTTGGCCGTACGGTGCCCGCGTCGTGCGTCACACCTTGAGGTACTTGCGAAGCGTGAAGAACGCCGCAAGGGCGGGCATCAAAGCACCCACCGTGATGAGCAGCGGCAGCACACTGAGCACCGCGTCCCAGCCGATGAAGTTGATCAGAGCGATCTTCTCCGCCAGCCAGCTGTCGATCAGGAAGTACTTGCCGCCGACCAGCAGCACGCAGGCCATACCCGATCCGATCAGGCCGGCGATCGCCGCCTCGAGGATGAACGGCATCTGGATGTAGAAGCTGGAGGCACCGACCAGCCGCATGATCCCGGTCTCCCGCCGTCGGCTGAACGCGGAGACTCTGACCGTGTTGACGATCAGCAGCAGGGCGACGATGAGCATCAGCCCCATCACACAGAGTGCCGCGATGTTCATGCCGTTGAGCAGATTGAAGAGGTTCTCCAGCAGGTTCCGTTGGTCCTGGACCTCCTGCACCCCCTGTCTGCCGGAGAAGGCGGTCTGCAGCACCCGGTACTTGGTCGGGTCCTTGAGCTTGACCCGGTAGGACTCCTGCATCTGGTCCGGCGTGAGCGAGTCGGCCAGCGGGGAGTCCTTGAACTGCTCCTGGTAGTGCTTGTACGCCTGGTCCGACGACTCGTGGAAGACCCTGTCGACGACCTGCAGCTTCGCGAGGTCGGTCTTGATCTGGTCCTTCTGCTGCGCGGTGACGGCGCCCTTGGCGCAGTTGGGGTCGGACTGGGCGTCGTTCTTGTTGCAGAGGTAGATCGACACCTGGACCTTGTCGTACCAGTAGCCCTTCATCGTGCTGACCTGCTCGCGGGCGAGCAGGGAACCGCCGGCGAGGGCCAGCGACAGGGCTACCGACACGATCACCGCGAAGGTCATCGTGAGATTGCGGCGGAGACCGACGCTGATCTCCGAGAATACGAACTGGGCGCGCATGGCGTCCTTTCAGTGTGTTGCTGCCTCAGCGGCTCGGAGAGCTCAGTGCTGATAGCCGTAGACGCCGCGCGACTGGTCACGCACGAGCCTGCCCCGCTCCAGCTCGATGACCCGCTTGCGCATCTGGTCGACGATCTGCTGGTCGTGGGTGGCCATCACCACCGTCGTGCCGGTGCGGTTGATGCGGTCCAGCAGCTTCATGATGCCGACGGAGGTCTGCGGGTCGAGGTTGCCGGTGGGCTCGTCGGCGATCAGCAGCATCGGGCGGTTGGCGAAGGCGCGGGCGATCGCCACCCGCTGTTGTTCACCGCCGGAGAGCTCGCCGGGCATCCGCTCCTCCTTGCCGCCCAGACCGACCAGGTCCAGCACCTCGGGGACCGTCTTGCGGATCTGGCCGCGCGACTTGCCGATGACCTCGAGGGCGAAGGCGACGTTCTCGCCGACCGTCTTGTTGGCCAGCAGCCGGAAGTCCTGGAAGACGGTGCCCAACTGGCGGCGCATCTGCGGCACTTTCCAGTTGGACAGCCGCGCCATGTCCTTGCCCATGACGTGTACCTGGCCGTGGCTGGCCCGCTCCTCGCGCAGGATCAGCCGGAGGAAGGTGGACTTGCCGGAGCCGGATGAGCCCACCATGAACACGAACTCGCCGCGCTCGATGTCCAGCGAGACATCACGGAGCGCCGGGCGGTTCTGCTTGGGGTAGGACTTGGAGACGCTGTCGAATCGGATCACGGATACACCACGTCGACCTGGGTAGGGGCAGCGGAAGCCACGGTCGGCTCCCTGGGGGCACCTCCCAGCGGTAGCTGGGGGACGGTGGGTGACCTTACGCGAACCGGTACGTGGTGCGCAGTCGGCGTCCGGTGTTGGTGGGTTTCGTCACATTACCCGTAGGCACAAAGCAGGCACCACCGGCTCCGCAACTCCGGCAACGCCCGGGATGCCCGCTGCGGGCGGGGCCGGAAGCTGGCACAGTGGAGGGTGAGCACCCTTGGGGAACGAATGACTCCGGGGCGTCGTTGGCAGACTGAGAGGAGTTCGCATGACATGCGACCGACTGGTGTGTGCCAACTGCGCGGGCCCGGTGAGCGAAGGGCGCTGCGCCGTCTGCCGTGCGCACCGTGAGCGCGTGTACCGGGAGTCGCCGCTCGCGAATCTCTCCCCGGTCGCGCTCTTCACGCTGCTGGTGACGCTGATCGCGGTGGCCTTGCTGGCCGAGCGGGTCGTCGCGGCGTAGCCGGACGGCGACAGCGAGTCGCCCACCCGCACGCACACGCACACACATTCTGCAAGCTCGAGGGGCCCGGAACGGAAGTTCCGGGCCCCTCGCTTGCGTGCGTCGCCCAGGTGTGCTGCGGCGCTCCGCGGACGTACGGGCGTCAGGCGGCCGTACGACGGTTGATCATGCGCGGCATCATGCGGAAGCCGACGCCACCGGCGATCATGGTCGCGGCACCGACCAGCAGGAAGGTCGTCTCGGTGGAACCGGTGTCCGCCAGCTCCTCCTTCGGGCCCTGCGGCTCCTGCTCGACCGGCTGGCTGCCCGCGCTGTCCGGGTCGGTGTTGCCGCCCTCGCAGTTCACGCTGGACTCGTTCAGCTCACAGGTGCCGGTGTCGTCGCCGCCACCGGAACCGCCGATGGTGGCAGGCTCCTCGCCACCGCCGGTGTCACCGCCGCCGCTGTTGCCGCCGGTGGTGGAACCGCCATCGGTGGTGGAACCACCGTCGGTAGTCGAACCGCCGTCGGTGGTGGTGCCACCGTCGGTCGTCGTGGAACCACCATCGGTGGTGGTACCGCCGTCGGCGGTGGTGCCACCGTCGGTGGTGTCACCAGTGGTGCCTTCGGTGGTGGTGCCACCGTCGGTCTCGCCGCCGGAAGCACCGCCGTCGCCACCACCGATGATGCCGCCGATGATGCCGCCGAGGAGACCCTGCTCGCCACTCTGGGTGCTGGAGTCGCCAGGCGCGGCCTGCGCGGCACCTGCGGCGGTGAGCGAGGCACCGACGGCGAACACAGCACCGGCAGCAACGCGTGCCACACGGAGCCGCGTCTTGGAATTGATCATTGGCCAACTACCCCCAGTAGTTATTCACTTTGAATGGAGCAGCTGTGTGTTGGGCTGCGGAGCCACTGTCGGGACACGGACTGTCCTCGTCCCCGCACGCGCCCCTGACACAGGCATGCCGAGCGGACAGCTTTCCCATTTTTCACACAGGCGTCAAGCGAGGACTGTGTGAATTGCCCGTGTAGGGCCATTACTTCACCGGATTGCGACCGGAATCACGCCTGATCGTGCTGCTCCTGCTGCTTGCGCCAGCGGATGCCCGCCTCGAGGAAGCCGTCGATATCACCGTCGAGAACGCCCTGCGGATTGCCGACTTCATGTTCCGTCCGCAAGTCCTTCACCATTTGGTACGGGTGCAGCACGTACGAACGCATCTGGCTGCCCCAGGAGTTGCCCCCGTCGCCCTTGAGGGCGTCCATCTTCGCCTGCTCCTCCACCCTGCGGTGGGCCAGCAGCCGCGCCTGCATGACGCGCATGGCGGCGGCGCGGTTCTGGATCTGGGACTTCTCGTTCTGGCAGGAGACGACGATGCCCGTCGGGATGTGGGTCATCCGGACCGCGGAGTCGGTGGTGTTGACCGACTGGCCGCCGGGCCCGGAGGAACGGAAGACGTCGATCCGCAGCTCGTTCTCCGGGATGTCGATGTGGTCGACCTGCTCCACCACGGGCAGCACCTCGACGCCGGCGAAGGAGGTCTGCCGGCGCCCCTGGTTGTCGAACGGCGAGATGCGGACCATGCGGTGGGTGCCCTGCTCGACGGAGAGCGTCCCGTAGGCGTAGGGAGCCTTGACGGAGAACGTGGCGGACTTGATGCCCGCCTCCTCCGCGTAGCTGATGTCGAAGACGTCGGTCGGGTAGCCCCTGCGCTCGCTCCAGCGCAGATACATCCGCATCAGCTGCTCGGCGAAGTCGGCGGCGTCGACGCCGCCCGCCTCGGCGCGCACGCTGACGACGGCCTCGCGGGGGTCGTACTCACCGGAGAGCAGGGTGCGGACCTCCAGCTCCTCCACGGCCTTGCGTACGGACTCCAGCTCGGTCTCCGCCTCACCGCGGGCGTCGGCGTCGTCCTCGCTGTCGGCGAGCTCGAAGAGCACCTCGACGTCCTCGATCCGCGAGCGCAGCTCCTCGGCCTTGCGCAGCTGCCCCTGGAGGTAGGACAGCTTGCTGGTGACCTGCTGCGCGTGATCCACGTCGTCCCACAGGTCGGGAGCCGCCGCCTGCTCTTCGAGCGCGGTGATGTCGGCCCTCAGCTTGTCGAGGTCGATCACCGCCTCGATCGACTCCATGGTGGAGGAGAGGGACTTCAGCTCTTCGGAAACATCGACGACTGCCACGCCTCCACCCTAACGGCTGACGGTTGTCCCGATCCCTGCCCGGTCGTCCCGGGCAGGGCCCCGCACGGCCCGGGACGACCCGGGCGGGGGGGGGCGGTCACGGCTCCTGCGGGCGTTCGACCGCGGGCGCGGGCTGGGTGGTGGCGCCGTCGTCACCGGAGGTGGCCAGCCAGCCGCCCACGCCGACGG
>NZ_JBOHCV010000683.1:0-2725 GCF_050698815.1 Streptomyces sp. | reverse complement strand
CACCGGCTCCGCCGACCTGGCGACCGTGGGCATCCACACCGTCCGGGTACTTCTCACCACGGGCACGGGCCATGCCGGGTAGCGGCCTCGAGACCCGCCCGCGTTCGCAGGCCGACCACGGGACCGGGCCGGAGCCCGCTCTGGCCGCCCCGCTGCGGCGCGCCCTGAACCAGCTCGGCGGCCCCGAGGTGACCGTCGCGGCCCTCGGCTTCCGCGACGAGTTCACCACCGCCGGCCCGGCCTCCCCGCCGGAGCCCGCTCCACAGCCACAGCCGGTCATCCCCGTTCACCTCTACGGGCAGCACGCGATCATCGGCCCGCCGGGCCGTGCCACCGACAGGGCCGTGAACAGCCGTGACGGCAGGGCCTGTTCGCGCTGCCTGGCCCGCCGCTGGCAGGCGGTGCGGTCGGTCTCCCTGCGCGACGCGCTGGAGACCGGCGGCGAGACGCATGCGGCGGGGGAGTGGCCCTACGGCACGCCCTTCGCCGTGGACGCCGTCGCCGCGCTGGTGACGGCGGCGGGCAACCGTGCCGCCACCGGACCGTTCCCGGAAGTCCACCTCCTCGATCTGCGGACCCTGACCGTCCGCTGCTATCCGCTCGTACCGGACCCGCAGTGCCCGCGGTGCGGGATGCCGAGCGCCGACACGCGGGACGCGGCGCGCATCGTGCTGCGGTCCGCGCCCAAGCACAAGCCGGGCACGTTCAGGCTGCGCCCGCTGGAGGCCTACGACATCGACGTGGCGGCCTTCGCCAATCCGCTGTGCGGGGCGCTGGGGCCCTCCGTCGTCCACGACGTGTCCTCCACCTCCACCTCCGCGGCCATCGGCTGCTTCTCGATGCGCTCGGGCGAGTACCTGCGGGAGACGTTCTGGGGCGGGCACGCCGACTCCTTCGCCACCAGCGCCCGGATCGGCGTACTGGAGGGACTGGAGCGCTACGCGGGGATGCGGGCGCGCGCCAAGACCACCAAGGTGACCGGCTCGCTGGAGCAGTTCGGCCACGACGCGGTGGATCCGCGCCACGTCGGTCTGTACTCCGACACCTTCTACCGGGACAACCCGCGGGTGGTGCCCTTCACCCCCGGCCGCGAGATCCCGTGGGTGTGGGGTTACTCGCTGCGCGACGGCACGCCGCGGCTGGTCCCCGAGGTGCTGACGTACTATCACGCGCCGGGCCTGGAGAACCGCTTCGTCCAGGAGAGCTCCAACGGCTGCGCCTCCGGCGGCGCCCTGGAGGAGGCCGTCTACTTCGGCCTGATGGAGGTCGTCGAGCGCGACGCCTTCCTGCTCGCCTGGTACGGGCGGCAGCCGCTGCCCGAGATCGATCCCGAGACCAGCGCACGCCCCGCCACCCGGCACATGGTCGACCGGCTGGCGATGTACGGCTACCGTGCCCGGTTCTTCGACACCCGCATCACCTTCCCCGTCCCCGTGATCACGGCGGTCGCCGAACGCCCGGACGGCGGCCTGGGCCGGATGTGCTTCGGGGCCGGCGCCGGACTCGATCCCGAGTCGGCGCTCGACTCCGCGCTGTGCGAGATCGCCACCGACGCCGTCAACCTGCGGGGCCGCACCGAACTCGACGAACCCCGGCTGCGCGGCATGGCCGAGGACTTCGACCAGGTCACGGCGCTGCACGACCATCCGCTGGTGTACGGCGTCCCGGAGATGGGCCGGTTCGCGGACTTCCTGCTGCGGCAGCCGGGTCCGCCGCCCCCGCTCCCGGTGGACGGGCTGCGCTGGCCGGACGCCTCCGGCTCGGCCGTCGCCACCGACATCCGGGCGGACCTGGAACGCTGCGTCGGCGCCGTCACGGGCGCGGGCTTCGACGTGGTCGTCGTCGACCAGACCCTGCCCGAGCAGCGGACGCTGGGACTCCACACCGTCAGCGTGCTGGTCCCCGGCCTGCTCCCCATCGACTTCGGCTGGTCCCGGCAGCGCGCCCGCACGATGCCCAGGATGCGCACGGCGCTGCGCGCGGCCGGGCTGCGGGAGCGCGACCTGACTGCCCGAGACCTCAATCCCGCACCACACCCGTTCCCGTGACCGGCCCTTCGGCGGATCAGGAAAGGAGCCTTCCCATGGGTTACGCCCATGACTACGCGGACGCCATCCAGCACCGCGCCAGGGTCCCGATGGACCCGGCGGACTTCGTCCCCGACTGGGCCGACCGGCCCAGGAAGGGCAAGCACTACCCCGGTGCGGAATCCTTCCCGCTGCCTCAGACGCACTTCCCGGACGGGGCCAGTGCCGCGGCCGGCTGCCTCCTGTCCCAACCGGCGTACGGAAACGAGCGGTTCACCCTGCCGCTGCTGTCCGGAATGCTGCAGGACTCCTACGGTCTGACCGGCCGGCGGCTCGGCGTCCAGGCCAACACCGACCTGGCCGCGCTGCCGCACTACACCCGGACCAACTGGTCGCGGGGCACCGCCTCGGGCGGCGGGCTCTATCCAGTCAGCGTCTACTGGGTCTCGGGACCCAGCGGCCCGCTCACCCCGGGAGTCCACTACTACTCCACCCCCCGGCACGCCATGCAGCGGCTGCTGACGGGCGATGTGACCGGTGAGGTGCGGGAGGCGGTCGGCTGCGGCGAAGCGGGCCCGGACACCGACGAGTGCGACCAGTTTCTCGTATTGGGCATCAAGTACTGGCAGAACGCCTTCAAGTACAACAGCTTCTCCTTCCACGTCATCAGCATGGACATCGGAACCGTCCTGCAGAGC
>NZ_JBOHCV010000682.1:0-2977 GCF_050698815.1 Streptomyces sp. | reverse complement strand
GTGGTCTCCAGCAGCTTGCGGTCCTGCTTCTCGCTGCTGGCGAACTTCATCACCTCCCAGGCGGTCCCGCGGTTCTTGCAGGAGTTGAACATCCCCACCGACTTGGCGTCGCTGAAGGTCTTGGTCTCCGCGGCGGACTCGCCCTTCGACGTCGGAACGGGGGCCACGCCGTAGTCGATCTTCTCGCCGTACACCTTGACGGCCCACGGTCCGGCGATGGTCATCGCGGCCTTGCCGTCGGCGAACGCGTCGCCGTTGTACTTCTCCTTCTGCGACAGCTTCTTGTCGTACATCGACCGCCAGAAGTCCGCGACCCGCTGCCCCTCCGGACCCGCGAACTGCGCCTTTCCGTCCTCCATCAGTTGCTTGCCGCCGCTCTCCGCGGCGAACAGCGGGTAGAAGTCGAAGAACGGCTGGAAGAACTCCGAGCTGGGCGCGGGCCAGATCGCGGCCTTCACCCCGCCCTTGTCGACCAGCTTCTCGGACGTGGCCAGGAACTGCTTGTGCGTCTTCAGCGGCGGGTTGTCCGTGTCGATCCCGGCCTTGGCGAAGGCCTTCTTGTTGTAGGAGATCATCACCGGGTTGGACTTCCAGGGCAGCTGGTAGTACTTGCCGTCCTCCGAGGCGTACTGCTCGGCCAGACCTCCGGACCGCTTCTCGATGTGCTCCTTGGCGCCGGGGAAGTCGTCGAGGGGCACCAGGCCGCCCTGCTTCTGGAACTGCGACACCGCCGCCGGGGCGGTGTTGAAGACCAGACAGGGGGCGTTGCCCGCGGTGATCGCCGCTCCGATGACCTCCTCGGAGCTCTTGCCGGCCGGGATCTCCTGGGCGGTGATCTTCTCGTCCTTGTGCGAGGAGTTCCAGGACTCGACCATCTGCTTGGCCCAGGTGATCTCCTCCGGGTTGTTGGCGTACCAGATCTTGATCGGGCCTTTGGACTCGGCGGCCTTGTCGCTGCTGCCGCCGGATCCGCCACCGCAGGCGCTGAGCGGCAGTATCAGGAGGGCGGCGGCGAGGGGAATGGCGCGTTTCATGGGGAACTCCGGGGTGTCGTCGGCTTTGGGGGGAGGCTCAGGGGTTCTGCTCAGAGGGTTTCGGTTCGAGGGGGACGGACACCGCCCGGTGCGGGCGACGCGGTGGATCGTCGGACGACCAGCTCCGTCGGCGGTAGCTCGACGCTCTCCGCGCTGCCCTTCTCCACGAGCTGGAGCAGGGCGCGGGCGGCGGCGCGGCCCATTCCCAGGGCGTCCATGTGCACCGTCGTCAGTGGCGGGTGCACATGGCGGGCGAGTTCGGTGTCGTCGAAGCCGGTGATCGACAGGTCGTCAGGGATGCTGAGGCCCAGTTCGTGCGCGACGGTGATGCCCGCGATCGCCATCAGGTCGTTGGCGTAGACGATGGCGCTCGGCGGGTCGTCGCCTCGCAGCAGACGCCGGGTGGCGGCCGCTCCGCCGGCCGCGGTGAAGTCCCCGGCCGCCTCCGGTCCCGGCGGCAGACCGAGTTCGCGCAGTGCTTCCTCCCAGGCGTCCCGCCTCCCGCGGCCGTGGACGAACTGCTGCGGCCCGGCCACGTGGCCGATCCGGCGGTGCCCGAGCGCGGCCAGGTGCTCCACGGCGGCGCGGATGCCGGTCCGCTCGTCGAGGGTCACGGCGGGGAAGGGCTGCGAGGTGTCGGGCGGCTGCAAGGTGACGGCCGGCAGGTGCAGCTCCCGCAGGAGCCGCAGCCGGGGGTCGCCGCCCACCCGCAGGTCGGAGAGGAAGACGCCGTCCACTCGCCCGTCCTCGGCGAGTTGGCGATATCCGCCCGCCTCCTCCTCCCAGTCGCCGGTGACGACCCGCAGGACCAGGGCATGTCCCACCTTCGCCAGCTCGGTCTCCACACCGGCGATGAAGGCGGGGAAGAACGGATCCGCACCCAGAAGCTCGGCGGGCCGGGCCATCACCAGGCCGAGCGCGAACGCGCGGGAGTGGGACAGTGCCCGCGCCCGGTGGCTCGGTCGGAATCCCAGCTCCGCGGCGGCGGCGAGGATCCTGGCCTTGGTGTCCGGCGCGACCCCGGGACGGTTGTTGAGCGCGAACGACACCGTGCCCTTGGAGACGCCCGCGGCACGGGCGACGTCGGCGATCGTCGGGCTTCGGTGCACGGTCTCTCCTGTCCTGGGGTGGGTGGGGAACTGGTTGCGAGTGCAGGCGAATACCGGCACCGGCACCGGCGGGGCGGGGTCACTCGCCGTTCGCCCTTGGCAGGTACCAAACCGGTTTGAGTCGCGCTCTGTCAAGAGGTTCTGACCCTTGCCTTCAAACCGGTTTGAGGCTAAGCAGTCCTTGGTGACGCCTGAGTCAGGGTGGACCGGCGAAAGCCTTTGGAGCGGAGGCAAGCACGTCGGCCTGAAGTCCGGTGGCATCCTGACCGCGTGGACGTTCCGGCCGCGGACGAGGACCGCCTGGTCCTGCCTGTGATCCACCGCACCGAGGACGCCTCGGGCGCGGGGAGTCGCTGGACCTCCGACGGGCGCTCTCTGGCCACGGTCGGCCACGGGGAGCGGGCGGGCAGGGCGTGTCCGCCGCTTCCGGAGCACTCGGGATGGCGACCCTGCCCCGCGTCCTTCCGGCGAAGGCCACGGGCCTGCGGGTCAGGGCGGAGGGACCGGCCGGTATCGATGCCGTCCTGGCCCAGCCGTTGATCGAGCACGTGGTCCTCGGTGAGCGCGGCCGGGGTCGTCCCCGGCGGCTTCCTTCAAGGCCAGGTCAAGATGACGCGGTCACCCACCCTCACCCTCAGCTTGTGCTGAGGGTGAGGCCGTAGGCCGACAGCGCCTCGTTGACGGGCTGGTAGTAGGTGTTGCCCCCATAGGAGCAGTCGCCCGAGCCGCCCGACGTCGTCCCCTGCGCCTGACTGCCGGAGATGAAGGAGCCGCCGGAGTCGCCCGGTTCGGCGCACACCGAGCTGCGGGTCAGCCCGCGCACCGTGCCCTCCT
>NZ_JBOHCV010000681.1:0-5618 GCF_050698815.1 Streptomyces sp. | reverse complement strand
CGAAGAGGGCCAGCAGGTCCGCCTTTTCGAACGTCTGGGCCGTTTCCACCGCAGACGGCCGGCCCGCCCGGGGGTCGGCCCCGCCGGCGAGGAGGATGCGGACGACCTCCTCCTCGCCCTTGAAGACCGCGCCGGCGATGGGGGACTGGCCCTTGTCGTTGAGCTTGTTGGGGTCGGCGCCGCGGTCGAGGAGGGAACGGACGGCCAGGGCGTGACCGTGGTACGCGGCGAGCATGAGGAGTGAGTCGCCGTTGTCGTTGGTGAGGTTGGCCGGGACGCCCGCGTCGACGTAGGCGGCGATGGTGTCGGTGTCGCCGTGCCGGGCCAGTCCGAAGATCCTCTGGGCGAGTTCCAGTACCTCGGGGTCGTGCGCCGGCTCGTTGCTCTGGGGAGTGGGTGCGTCGGTCATCGGGGTCCTCTCGCACGGTGCTGTCGGCTGACCACATTACGTACGCCCCGCTGAGCCGGTCCGCTCAGACGTGCGCGCCGGGGTCCACGATTACGACCACGTCCCGCAGCGAATCCACGGTGTGTTCGACGCCCGCCGCCCGCAGCTCCGCCGCCTTGCGCTCGTTGCGCGCGTACCCGAGGAAGGCCACTCCCGCCGCTCGCGCGGCCTCCAGATCGCGGGGTGCGTCCCCGATCATCAGCGCCTCCTCGGCCGGCGTGCCCGTGGACTCCAGCGCCCGCAGCAGACAGTAGGGGTCAGGTTTCAAGTGAAGCGTCCCCTCGCCGCCCCGCCCATGGATCTGCCCGGCGAACAGCTCAGCTGTCTGCCGGGACTCCAGGTAACGCTCCACAGCCTGCGGGGAGTTGTTGGTGGTGACGGCGAGCTGCCGCCCGGTCGCATTGAGGGTGCGGACGAGGGTGTCGGCGAAAGCGGTCGGGAAGGCACCGGGCGCGGCCTTCACCTCCTCCTCCGTCAGCACCCGCTCCATGTCACGGGCCACGCCGCTCTCGACCAGGTCCGGCTGCTCGAACGCGGCGCGCAGGATCTCCAGCGGGTCGGTGGTGTGCGGCAGCCAGTCACTCTCCGGCCGGCTGTCGAGCACCAGGGCACGCAGCCGCTCCGCGATGGCGGGGGTCGGACGGTTGCGGAAGAGGTGACAGACGGGCCCGTCGAAGTCGAAGAGGACGCACTTCGCGGATTCGATGAGCTCGCGCATTTCGCTCCTGGTACCAGGGGTCATGGTCGTGGGCACAACTATCTCCCCGGCCGGGGCCGCAGTACAGCCGGGAAGTGCTTCCCTGCCCTGAGAGGGCGAAAGTGTTCTGTTCGCATGCTCTCAACGGGTGTTACGGGCGGTAAGCCGATTCCGTGGCCTCGTGCGTCGTCGGCCCAGTGCTGCCAGCTCGACGATCAAGGCCGCCATGGGGCGGTTTCGGTCATGTGTACCCCTTGTCACGTCGGGTCGTCGGGCCGAAGCCCTGCGACTACTGCGCACCAGCAGCAGGGCAGTGGTGTGAACTGGGTGGCAGGAATGGCTGATTCCAGACGCAGATCGAGGCGGACTTCCCCAGAGAACGAGCGGGATGAGTGGATTCCATATCTTTTTGTGCATTTGGCAACGCGTGGATCGCGCGGATCCGTCACCGTCGCGAGGCGGCCCAGCAGGCCAGGATGCTCCTCTGCCAGCAGCGATGCCGAGGCGGCAAGTTCGTCAAGCGCAGGTGATATGAGCGATGGTTCAGCAACGGCAGGCACGGTCTTCCAGTAAGATCATGGGACTTCGATACTCACGTGATCGCTGGCATCTGTGCCTCCTGCGCATCGCTACCACCCCGGCCATTCAAGGGCAGTTGGGGCGAACACTCCCCAAGCGCCTTCACGCCGACGCCCTGGGCTGCTTTGCAGCGGGCGCCAATACGAGTGGACTCGTGGGAGCCGCTCTATCTGAATAGAAAGGCCCATCGATGGGCGATACCCGATAAGGAAGAGATCGCATGATATTTGCTCGCGGCGTTCCCGAGATCAACACGGCTGAAGATATTTGGGGCTTGCTCGCGGCCATAGCGGTTGTCGTAGCTCTCGCGTGGTGGTTTCGCCGCAGGGAACGCAAGAGGGGGAAGTAGAAGTATCAGCTATGCTCGATACGTCGCGAGGTAGCCGTCGAAACGTAGGTCAACCGTAGTCGACCTCGTAGCGCAATCCTTCACGGCGAAGGGCTCCATCACCAACCTGTAGGCATCGGGCGAGCAGGTGCCGTCCTGCTGCCTGGCGGGGAATCGTCCGCCTGCCGGATCTGGGTTGACAGGAACTCTCGCGGAAGTCGGACAACGAACCTCAGGTGGCGGAGCAGAAGTTGGCGTAGGCGGACTCGATCGCCCAGGGATCGGGCACGGTGCGTAGCCGCAGGCACTGCTCGGCGCGCGTGAGCACGTGCTCGAGGGCCTTGGCCGTGCGGTACAACTGGTTCGCGCGCTGGTCGGGAGTCGCGCAGTTGCGGACCGCGATCGCATGGCGCACGACGTCGGTGTAGACTGATTGGGCGCGCTTGTACGCGAGGTAGCGCGGCAAGTCCCGTTCCAGACCGCTCACCGCACCGGGCAGCGCCTCCAGCATCGTGGTGCACCACTGCTCGGTGACCTCGCGCTCCTGGCCGGGTGGATAGCACATCAGGTGAAGATGCGTGGCCAGGTCGTAGAGCGGGTCGCCCAGTGCCGCGAGTTCCCAGTCGATCGTCCAGATTCTGTCTGTGGGGTCCACGATGAAATTCGCCCGGTGCAGATCACCGTGCAGCAGGCAGAACGGGCGAGCAGACACGTGGCCGGCCTCGGCCATGAGCCAGGAATGCGGTTCGAGAGCAGTGGCGGGGATGCCGAGCTGGTCGAAGAGCTGCCCGAATTCTGGTCGTCTTTTCGTGTAGACGTGCTCGTGGGTGAAGCGGATGAGGCTCTGCAGAAAGGCTCGGCTGTCCCCCTCTCGTACGTCGTCCGTCCGGTCGTGAATGCCCCATGACGTGACGGTGCTCGGACGCACACGCGCCAGCTCGCCGAAGATCGCCATGATTTGGGCCAAGTGGGGCTTCTCCACCGTCATGCCGGCCGGGGAGCGCTCGCTGAGGGTTTGTCCTTCAACGAAGCCGTGCACCACCAGCCTCAGTGTTTCAAAGCTCCGCACCGGAGGAACGCCGGGCATGCCGAGGTCGGAAAGCCTCAACAGCAGTTGCTCCTCGGCGGGGAAGCACCGTCGGTCGAACCACAGAACGTTTTCCCGGGGCTCTCCGACCTTCACCCGGCCCAGATCCGCCAATTCACCGCTCGGCTGCACGACATACCACTCACGGTGATATCCCCGCAACGGACCGTCAACAGTGCCTGTGCGTGCGGCCTGCTGAAACGCGTGGGACGTCATCGGCGGAGCTTTCCTGTCCGGGCTCGTTCGTCGTGAGCGGTGGAGGAACCCTACCGCCGGATTCTCGCCACGCTCCCCGAGGTTCGGACGGCGTCACTCGAACGCGGAGACCTGCCCCACGTGCTGTGAGCACCGATGGTGGTTCCGGCGGCTGAGGTCGCGCACACTTGCCGGGTGAGTCCGACCGCCAATCTCTGGCCCCTCGCCCCAGCGGGTCTGGCCGACTTGATGCAAGCCGCCAAGGCCGTGTTCTTCGACTTCGACGGGCCGCTCTGCGATGTCTTCTTCGCGCACCCCGCCGCGCCCATCGCGGAGGAGCTGAAGACCGCCGCGAAGGGGGTCTGGGGAGAGCTCCCCGGTGAGTTGGAGTCCTCCCCCGATCCGCACGCCGTCCTCCGTGAACTGCGCCTGGCGAGCCTCGGCACTGATGGCACGGCGGAGAAGAAGCGGGCGATTGTCGCCGAGCTGGAGGCGAGGCTGGCCTGGCACGAGGTCAAGGCAGCGCGAAGCGCGAAGGCCACAGCCGGTGCCGCCGACCTGGTGGTCGCCCTGCACAAGCGAGTCAAGAAGCTGCTGGTGACCAGCAACAACGCCGCGGAGGCGGTCTGGGTACAGCTGCGGTCACAGCGCATCGACGGGCTGTTCGACCATGTGGTCGGAAGGAACCCGGAGGACCCGCTGCTGATGAAGCCGCACCCGTACTGCGTGAACCGTGCTGTGGACCTGGTGCAGTTGCCTGCCGGTGACTGCCTCCTGATCGGCGATCAGCCCACCGATACGGAAGCGGCCGCAGCGGCGGGCGTGCGGTTTCTCGGTTACGCCCCGGACGCGCCACACGCCGCGGCGCTCGAAGGGTCCGGTGCCACGGATGTGGTGGCGTCCCTGGGGGACGTGGTGAAGGCCCTGCGCCCCCTGAAATGACGGCAGTCGGCCTCCGGCGTGCTTGCCTGGCGTGCTTGTCCGGCGGGCGGCCGGCGGGCATGATGGCCTGCCCTTGGCCGAGAGTCCGCGGGGGTATCCATGGGCGACAGCACGGTGCTGCAGCGCTTACGAACGCAGGTATCCCGGCTGAAGCCGGGACTCGTCCGAGGGGTACTCGTTCTGCTGTGCCTGTCGGGGGTAGCCGCGCAGCTCATCGAGCCGCTGGGCGATGCCTTGAACGGCAAGACCTTCCTGGGCGGTTCCTTCGCGGCTTTCATCGCACTCGTGCTCTTCGACGCCATCACCAGCGGCGACCGACCCCGGGAGATCTCCGGTGTCATCGTCCTCGACGAACTGGACGACCTGACCTCGCACATGCGCGAGGCTTTCCGCGCGAAGCATGTGAAAATCGATTTCCAGGGTTTCACCATGGAGACGCTGGTCCAGGAGATCAGGCCGGCCATGCTGGACCTGGCCAGAAATCCGAGAGGGACGAAGAGTCTCGCGCTGCGGGTGATCCTCCCGTGTCTCGACTTCCCGATGAATCTGCCGAGCGAGCTGTCGATGGAGGACGGTCATCTCAGGTTCCGTGATTCGCCGGCGGACCGGGAGAGGATGCGCGGCTACTCCGAACGTTACCGGAACGAATTCGATGAATTGGTGAGGCGTGTACGGGAACGTCACCCGAGTGTCCGCGTCGACTGGCAGGTGCTTTTCGGTGCGACCGGCCCACAGGTCAAGCTCATCGTGCTGAACGACGAGATATCGTTCTTCAGCTTCTACGATCTGGTGGAAGGGGAGTTCAAGGACGCGAACGGGGTGTTGCATCAGATTCTCGACCCGCGCGCATACGGAATGACCGATGGCGGGCTGAGGATGGTCGGCTGGTCGAGAAGATCACGGTCGGAATCGTCCCGGCGGATAGCAGACTATTACGCCTCGTATTTCGACCGGTTGTGGGAGATCTTTGAGCGTATTCGTCCTCCCGGGGGATAGTCAGTCGTCAGCCAGGGGTGTGGCGATAGTCGTCCAGAGCGAGTCGAACCAGTTCCGGCAGTCCCGGACGAACACGTCGACCTGCTCGTCATCGCCGCCCGCGGACCAGCGGAAGAGAGTCGACTCCAGCCCCATGACGTCGTATATCTCCAGTTCCTCTCCCCGGTAGGTGATCCCCTCCCGCACCACGTGGTAGTGAGCCGTCAGGGCTTCGGTGCTGTTGAGCACGTACAGCTTCTGCAGCGGCGTGGCGGCCACCGTGCGTACCTCGCAGGAGACTTCGGGCACCTCGTATCGGTCCTTGAAGGCGCCGAGACTCATGCGCAGCGCCGTCGCCCACGTGGTC
>NZ_JBOHCV010000680.1:0-4497 GCF_050698815.1 Streptomyces sp. | reverse complement strand
CGACACCGACGGCGACGACGTCCAGGACGGCGAGGAGACGAGGCTCAACGCCTCCCCCCGCGCTAAGAACTCCGCCTTCGACGTGACCCGCCGCGCGGACGGCGGCGCCACCGCCGCCGAGGCCACGCTCAAAGGCCTGAGCGCCAAGCAGGTCGGCGGCTTCCAGGTCACCAGGCTCCCTGCCAAGCAGCAGGAGTTCCCGGAGTCCACTCCGGGCTACCTCGGCAACGGCTTCCAGGTCTCCGCCCCCGCGGACGGCGCCGCAAGGCTCACCTTCCGCCTCGACCCTGACCGTACGGAGGGCACCGCACCGGCCCTCTACCGCTACGACGAGAAGGCCCGCCACCTCGTCAAGCAGTCGGGCCAGCAGCGCAGCGGCAGCACGATCACGGCCACCGCCACGGCCGACGGCTCCGCCAAGTACGTCGTCCTCGACAGCCACGCCTTCGACAAGGCAGGCCCCAAGGCCCCTGGCAAGCGAATCCTCTCCGACGGCCCCGGCGACGGCGGAGACCCGGGTGACCCGCCCCCGACCGACATGCTGATCCACCAGTCGTCCTTCCGCGAGGGCCGCCGCAAGGCCCCCGACCCCCAGCACCCGCCCGTCCCGGCCGACCCGCGCGTCGCCGACGACCGTACCTTCAACGACTACAACTTCGACGAACTCACCGACCTCGGCTGGGAGTTCTGGGTCGCCCGCATCACGCCCGAGTCCTTGATGTGGGCCGAGTTCAACGACATCATGAACTTCGGCAAGCTCGGCGCCGACGCCGACTACGCCCAGTCCGTCGACGACCTCCGCAACGCCTTCCGCTACGGCCGCGGCGGCCAGAGCGCGGGCACGGTCACCGTCGACGACAACTTCGACCCCGGCCGCTACCTCTACCGCGGCTCCGGCACGGCCCTCTCCCGCGCCGTCGGCGCCTCACCGCAGGAGAAGACGTACACCGACAAGGCCGGCCAGATCATCAAGCAGTCCCTCATCGACAACAAGGGCCGCACCGATCAGCTCAAGGTCCAGGAGGACCTCTCCAAGAACTTCCTCTTCCAGGAGTTCCTCCGCCAGGACGTGAAGTACCCCGTGTACGACTTCTCGCTCTGGGACGCCAACCAGCGCGCCCTCTCCATCGCGATCCACCAGTTCCACGGCCACACGGTCGCGCTGAAGGACTACAAGGTCGAGGGCGACTCCTTCTACGGCAAGCTCGTCTTCCACTCCTACGACCACTTCGGTCTCGACCCGGACGACGAGATCACGCAGTACGGCTTCATCGACTGGTTTACGCTCCAGCACTATGACCGGTTCGACGGGAAGTACCCCCCGCCGATCGCGCAGGCGGACATCGAGATCCCCATCAGCGGCACGTTCTGACCTCGCCGACCTGATGCCCCACAGGCGCTCGCCGGGCCGGGTCCTAGTCGTCACGCTGCTCGTCGTGACGGCCGGGTACCTGGCCTGGCGGGTCGCCGTCCTCGCGGGCCTGGAGGCCCACTTCGGCAGCGGCATCGACGAGCAGCGCTTCAACCGGCTGCAGCAGGAGTACGACCGCCGCGAGGACGCCTTTGCCCGGGCCGACGCCCGGATGCGGAAGCTGATCGCGGAACACCCCCGCGCCGAACGCATCGACTGGAGCGGGTACCGGACCTGCGTCCGCGAGCCCGGCCGCCCCTCCGACACGTGCACGACGACGCCCCCGCGCGACCAGAAGGTGTACGACGCCCTCTGGGGCGTCAGCGTGATCCTCTACCAGCCCAAGGACGAGGGCCGCACGTTCTACCGCTTCTACCACGAGGACCCCCCGCGCTACACGATCATGCGCGCCCCCGAGGACACCGCGGAGGAGGCCGAGGAGTACGCGGACGCCCACGGCTTCCGCTCCACCCGCCCCCTCGGGCCCGGCTGGACGATCCTCGGCCCGATCGACGACATCGGCCGCGAGGAGAAGCAGTTCCCGTAGGAGGGCTCTCGCGGAACGCTTCGCCGGGAAGCAGCAGGCACGAGAGGAGACCCCCACACGTTACTGATCACCGCCGACCGTGTCATCGCAGGCCCCGCGGACCGGGTGACCGCCGACGGTGCCGTGCTCGTCGACGAGAGCACCGGCGCCGTATCCGCCGTCGGCCCCGCCGCCGAGCTGGACGCCGACATCGCCCCGCGCGCTCCCCGGCAGCGGTGCGCGACGGCTGCGAAGCTGTTGACCAAGGCCAGGGCCCGCAGGCTCATCACCGCGCTGGTCGGCCATGACTAGTCCGGCTCGCCCCCATCGTCGTCCGCGTCCAGCTCCGGCGCGTCCGGGTCGCGCAGCGGGCGCAGAGCGCCGGCGGCCGGGGTCGAGGCGGTGAAGCTGTAGCGGCCGAGCAGGTTGAGGTTGCGGTGCTTGAGCGGGGAGAGCCGGGCGATGTCCTCGTCTCGGATCTCGTGGCCCTCGGCCTGGAGCTGGGCGACGGCGGCATCGATGTACTTCGTGGTCCAGAGCACGATGGCGTTGAGGACCAGGCCGAGCGCGCCGAGCTGGTCCTCCATTCCGTCGCGGTACGCCTGGTGGATGGTGCCGCGCTTGCCGTGGCACACGTCGCGGGCCAGCTTGTGGCGGGACTCCTGCACGGTGAGCTGCCGGTTCATCTGCCGCCGGTAGGTGTCGTCCACCGGGTCGACCACGCGCAGCAGGTGCTCGGTCTTGGCGATCCGCCCGTACTCCGCGAACGCCGCCCCGAGCGGGGTCGGGCGCCCGTCACGTCCGAACATGCGCAGCAGGTCGTAGGCGCGGACCTGGTTGGTGACCAGGGAACCGGCGACCTTCAGCATGTCCGGCCAGTGCGTGATCACCTTGTTCAGGTTCACGCGGTTGCGGGCCAGGTCCTCCACCGCGCCGTACGTGCCGGTGGCGACGCCGGGCATCGTGGCCCGCCAGAACCGCTGGTCGTCAAGGTCGCGGAACCGCGGGCTGAAGTTGTAGCCGAGGATCTTGAACAGGCCGAACACCATGTCGGAGTACGAGGCGTTGTCGGTCGCCACCATCTCCGGCTTCACCACCCCGCCGTCGAGGTTCAGCAGGGCGTCCAGGATGTGCAGGGAGTCGCGCGGGGTGCCGGGGACGACCATCTGCCCGATGCCCGCGACCTGGTCGTTGACGGCGTTGAGCCAGGTGATGCCCCGCTTGAACCCGAAGTACTTCGGCGACGGAGCGGCGTTGATGGTGCGCACCGGCACCTGGAAGCGCAGCCCGTCCACGGAGGCGAGCAGCCCGTCACCCCAGTAACGCACGATCGAAATGTCGGCTACCGCTTCTGGCGGGATATCGGCTATGCCGTCGGCGCTCTGGTAGCCGGTGTCCTCGCCGACACCCTCAATCTCAACGCCACCGTCGTCGCGGCCGCCGTCCTCACCCGCCCTTTCCGGTCTCTTCGCCGCCCGCCGGATCACTGAACGCGCCACCGAATGAACAGCATCTCGACGCTGCGCGCGTGCGGGCCGCGCCTGCGGGACTGCTCGGATCGGCTCGGTCGGCTTCTCCACCAACGCGGCCGGTCAGCCGGTCAGCCGGTGCGGCGGGAGCGGGCCAGAGCCAGCCCGCCGAGCACCACGCCGATCAGCCCCACCACCAAGGCCACGATGGCCCCGCCCCGCCCGTTGCCGGTGCCGATGCCAGCGTCGGAGGTGGCCACAACCAGCCCACCGAGGGCCATACCGATCAGCCCCGCCACCAGGGCCACGATCGCCCCCCTTCCCCCGTTGCCGGTTCCGATACGCCCGGCGGGGCGGGCCAGAGCCAGCCCACCGATGACCACGCCGGTCAGCCCCACGAGCGCGGCCACGATGGCCCCGAGTCGCCCGGAGCTCATGGTGTAGACACTGGCGGCGGTGAGCAAATGACCTATGGACATGAGGTGCTCCTTCTCCTACGACTGGACGTCGCCCGATCATGTCCGCCGGACCCACCGCCGATCGTCCTGCGGGCGGATGCACTTCGCGCTGCCGCCGATGCCGTAGCCGGCTGCCCTATACGCCGCAGGCGCCGCGAAGGTACTGCGTGCGCGGTAGCAACCGCTCGTCCCTGAGCGGGACTCGCCCGCAGCGGCGTCCGGCTAATGTGCGCGCATGAGCACAGGACGGCCCGGTCTCCCGGCCGGTGTCAGAGACTGGGCGATCGCCCTCGGCGTGGCAGCGGCGCTGCTGGTCACCGGGGCGTCCGGGCAGCGCTCCGCCACGGACCTCGACCTGCTCGGCTACGCGCTGCTGGCGGCCGGCGGCCTGGCGTTGGCCGCCCGCTGCCGGGCTCCGGTTCCCGTCCTGGCCGTCACCGGGCTGTGCGCGGTGGGTCATCAGGCGGCCGGTTTCGATGTGCCCGCCGTCGCGTTCCTGTTCGCGGTGTACGCCGCCGTGCGGGCGGGACACCGCATCATCACGGTGGCGGCGAGCGTGACCATGCTGGCCGCCCTTCCGCTCGCGGCCCTGGCCTCGGGTCTGCACGACACGGGCGAGGCGTTCGCGCAGGC
>NZ_JBOHCV010000679.1:0-5583 GCF_050698815.1 Streptomyces sp. | reverse complement strand
GGCCCTCCCGGCCTGTTCCGTTCTCCACCTGCACCTGGATGCTGCCCGGTGGAATCCCGACGAGCGCTGGCTGAGCGGCCTTTCCGGCCTGGCCGGAGCCGCCCTCGCCGCCGGTGGCGCGCTCGGTGTCCTGCGGCTTCTCCTTCGTGAGTGGACGGTCCGCGCGCAGCGCCCCGAAGAGCCTCCTGGATTCGGCCTCGTCCCATTTCACCGTCGAGCCCAGCTTGGGCACGGTGTAGTCCGAATCCTCGATGGGGACGGAGGCGAACTCGGAGGACTCCGTTGTGAAGCGCCGCATGGCCCGGCCCAGTTCGAGCATCTGATCGCTGCCGAGGTCGTCGTCGGCCCGTACGGAGTCGAGGATGGTGGAGGCGACCTTCCTCAGTTTCACGGGGTTCATCAGGACACCGCTGGCGGTGGCCTTTTCGATGACGGAGGCGAGGAAGTGCTGCTGGCGCTTCATCCTGCTCAGGTCGGAGCCGTCGCCCAGGTGCCTGGCACGTACGTACTGCAGGGCGCGGCCGCCGTCGAGATTGGTCCTGCCCGCAGGCAGATTCAGTCCGGAGCGGCTGTCGTGGAGAGACTCCTCCGTGCAGACCGGCACGCCGCCCAGCACGTCCACGGTGCGCATGAAACTGGTGAAGTCGACCTCCAGATAGTGGTCGATGTGGATGCGGGTCATGGCTTCGACGGTGCTGACCGTCAGCGGTGCGCCGCCGTGTGCGTAGGCGGAGTTGAGCTTCGCCGGCACCGCGGCATGCCGTTTGCCGGTGCCCGCGTCGGTGTGGGCGGGAAGCTTCGTGTAGGAGTCGCGCGGGAGGCTGACGACGCTGGCGCGGTCGTGGTCGGCGGAGAGGTGCACGAGCATCAGGGTGTCGGTGCAGTCACAGGCCGAGCCGCCGAGGCGGTATTTCTCCCGTTGTTCGCGTGAGAGCTTGTCGCGCCGATCGGTGCCGACGACGAGGAAGTTGACGCCTCCGGTGTCCCGGGGACGGTCGGTCAGCCCCTGAAAGGGATCGACTCTTTTCACGTCCGCGTTGAGTCCGTTGACCATCACGTGCCCGACGCCGCTCGCCCCCAGCACCAGTACGGAGAGGGCCGTTGCGAGGCGCACACCCCAGCGGGGCCTCTGGCCGTTTTTCTGTGCTTCCGCGCGCATTGCCATACCTTAGGGCGATACGATCTGTGCCTCTTGATCACACGCCGCCCCGCGGTTCTGCGGCACTCGGCTGGCGTGCGGAGGCATCCCCCTGTCGCGGTAACGTGAACGTGTGACTGATAGGACTTCCTCGACGAGCGCGGAGCTGCCCGCCGTCTCGGTGATCATGCCGGTTCTCAACGAGGAACGGCACCTGCGCAGCTCCGTGAAGCACATCCTCCAGCAGGAGTACGACGGTGAGCTGGAGGTCGTCATCGCCCTCGGCCCGTCGGCGGACCGTACGGACGAGATCGCGGCGGAGCTGGTCCGTGAGGACCGGCGGGTGCACACCGTTCCCAACCCGAGCGGCCGTACGCCCGCGGCGCTGAACGCCGCGATCAAGGCATCGAGACACCCGGTCGTGGTGCGCGTGGACGGGCACGGCATGCTCTCGCCGGGCTACATCTCGACGGCTGTCAGGCTCCTGTCGGAGACCGGCGCGGCCAACGTCGGCGGCCTGATGCACGCCGAGGGGGAGAACGACTGGGAGCGGGCCGTCGCCGCCGCCATGACCTCCAGGGTCGGCGTCGGGAACGCCGCCTTCCACACCGGCGGCCGGGCGGGCGAGGCCGAGACCGTCTACCTCGGGGTCTTCCGGCGCGAGATGCTGGAACAGCTGGGCGGCTACAACGAGGAGTTCATCCGCGCGCAGGACTGGGAGCTGAACTTCCGGATCCGCGGGGCCGGCGGTCTGATCTGGTTCTCGCCGGAGCTGAAGGTCGCCTACCGGCCGCGCCCCAGCGTGCGCGCCCTCGCGAAGCAGTACAAGAACTACGGCCGTTGGCGGCACGTCGTCGCGCGCTATCACTCGGGGTCTATCAGCCTGCGCTATCTCGCGGCGCCGGTCGCGCTGTGCGCGATAGCGGCGGGTGTGGTCCTCGGTGTCGCGGTGACGCCGTGGGGTTTTCTCGTGCCGGGCGGCTATCTGGCGGCCATCACCGCGGGCTCGCTGCCCGCAGGCCGGGACTTGCCGCTGAAGACCCGCGTACGGATTCCGGTCGCGCTGGCCACGATGCACATGTCGTGGGGGTGGGGGTTCCTGACGAGCCCGCGGAAGCTGGCGCGGAAGGTGATCGCGTCCCGCCGGGAGCCGGTGCCGGCTCCCTAGCCGTGTGACCGCGCAGCAACAGGACAACGGTAAGGGGCGGCCACCAAGGTGGCCGCCCCTTACCGTTGCCGGTGGCATGCCCGCTGTCAGGTCATCCGGGTCACCACACGTACGACGGGTTGACCTCCATGCACGCCGCCTTGTCGTCACCCCGGAGCGCGTCCGCGCTGTCCGGTGCCTTGTTCTTCTTCTCTTCGCCGTCGGACCCGCCGTCCTCGCCCTTCGGGTAGGCCGTGCCCTCGCGCCAGTCCGCGCCGATCACCAGGGTCACCTCCTGCACGCCGTTCGAGTGCTTGACAGCACGGTCGGGCAGACCCAATGCCTTGGCGACGGCGAGCGCGTCGCCCCGCTGGGCCGCGCGCGGGTAGCTGACCGTGGTGTCCGCCTGCGACTTGGGCCCCTGATCGGCGGTTGCCTGGTCGAAGCCCTCCTGGCCCAGGTGTTCCACGATGGCTCCGGCCCGCCCCGTGACCGGGGCCTGCAGCGCGGTGCCCGTGCCGTTCATCACCCGTACCGGAAGCCGGGACTTCGGTGTCGACGGCTCGGTCGGCTCCGGCGACTTCTCGGCTCCGGCCTTCTTCTTGTCCCGGCCGTCCAGCGACACGTCGTTGCGGATGAGGGAGAAGGTGTGGTCCGCGTCGCCCTCCTTGGGCACCACGTAGCCGCCCGGCGCGTACTTCCACGGCATCGTCGCCATAGTGATGCGCTTGGTCGGCACCCGCTTGAGGTCGTTGCCGAGGTCGTAGAGCTTCTTCACCGTGCCGAGGCCCTCGTCGACCGTGAGCGCCTTGGTCGCCGCCTCGGCCAGGTCGCGCATCTTGCCGGGGTCGCTGAGCTTCGTACCGGCCTTGAGCTGGCGGACCATCGAGTTCATGTACATGTGCTGGGCGCGGGCGCGGCCGATGTCGGTGCCGTCGCCGAAGCCGTGCCGGGTACGCAGCCAGTGCAGGGCCTGCTCGCCGCGAACCACCGACTCGCCCTTCTTCAGCCGCAGCTTGGACTGGGGGTCGGCGACGTTGTCGTCCACGCAGACGGGGACACCGCCCACCGCGTCCGCCATCGAGACCACACCGGAGAAGTCGATCATCATGAAGTGGTCGACCGGGATACCGGTCAACTCCTCCCAGGCGGCGACGGTGCAGCCCGGACCGCCGTGCTGGAGGCTTGTGTTGATCTTGGCGGTCGTCTTCGGGTGGACCTTGCCGTCATCGGGGTCGGTGCACTTGGGAATCGTCGCCTTGGTGTCCCGGGGGATGGAGAGCACCGACATGTTGCTGCGGTCCGCCGAGACGTGCAGCAGCATCTGCACGTCGGCCAGCGGCGGCCGGTCACGGTCCGCCCTGGAGCCGCCCAGCTGGACGTTCTTCTTGGAATTCCGGGAGTCGGAGCCCAGCAGCAGAATGTTGAGCGGTGTCTGGCCGGCGGCATTGGGATTGCTCTTGTCGAGCTTGTTGTCGCCGAGGTTGAGCAGGTCCTTGCTGAGGTTGCCGTTCAGGTGTGCGTAGTAGAAGTAGCCCGCTCCCGCGGTGGCGAGTATCAGCAGTGACAGACAGAGGATGAACCAGCGCAGCACGCGTCTCTTCCTGCGCGGCCGCGCGCCGCCCCCGCCATCGCCGGAACCGTCGCCGGAACCGCCGTTCGCACCGCTGCCCTGGCCGTGGCCCCGCCGCGCGCGTGGCACCCGGCCGTCCTCGTACAGCGAGTCGTCCCATCCGCGCTCACGCGCCGTGGGCGCGCCGCTTCGCGTCCCCTGCCCGCCTCGAATGCTGTTCAGCCGCACGGGGCCTCCCCGTTCGTTTCCTCACGTGGTGCGCCCTTCCCGGCCGCTTGGCGGAGCGGCCGGAAGGCGCGGCACGTCACTTCGCGCAGATGTTCTTGTCGTTCGCCTTGACGTTCTGAACGCCGTCCGGGGCCTTCTCGGGTGCCTCGACCGGCTCGCCCGCCTTGGTGAAGTCCTTGCCCAGGGTGAGCTCCATCGCCTTGCCGACGCTCGAGCTCTGTTTCATCGCCGATTTCGGCAGTCCCAGCATCTCGGCGAGGGTGGCCGCCTGTCCTGCCTGGGTGGAGGAGAACTCCAGCCGTGTCTTGGACAGTTGCGCGGAGGCGTTGCCGGCGTTGGTGGAGAGCGCTACACCCTTCTGGTTCTGCATCCAGTCCACCGTTTCCTGTGCCGCGCCCACGGGGCCGCCGCCGTTGCGTACGTCCACGCGCACCTGCGACGCCGGGACCTTCTTGGCCTTGGCCGGGTCCTTCTTCTTCGCGTCCTTCTTCGTCTTGGTGAGCGACTTGTCCGCCTGCACCATCTTGAAGAGCGGCCGCGCCTTCGCCTCGTCCAGTATGACCGTGGCCGGGTCGTCCGGGTTGTCCAGGACGGGAACGGTGGCGAAGGTGATGTTCTTGGGGTCGACCTGCTTCAGTTCCTTGGCCAGGTTCATCAGCTTGTTGACGCTGCCGATGCCGGTGTCCACCGTGAGGGCCTTGGTCGCGGCGTTGGCCAGGCTGTAGAGCTTCGTCGGATCGCCCAGGGTGTCACTGGACTTCATCTTCCGGATCATCGAGCTGAGGAACTGCTGCTGCAGTTCGATCCGGCTCAGGTCACTTCCGAAGCCGACCGTCTTGCGGGTGCGGACGAACGCGAGGGCCTGCTCGCCCTTGACGACGTGCCTGCCCGCTTTGAGCTTGAGGTGCGACTTGGGGTCGTCGATGTCCTTGGCGGCGCAGACCTCGACGCCGCCGACCGCCGTGGACAGCTCCTTGACCGCGTTGAAGTCGGCCATCATGAAGTGGTTGATCTTGACGCCGGTCAGCTTCTCGACCGTGCGCCAGGTGCAGCCGGGGTCCCGCTCGGACTGACCCAGGCTGGTGTTGAACCGTGCGCCCTGCTGGCCCGGAATGGTCTTGGTCGAGCCGTCCTTCTGCTTGGTCGGGCAGTTGGGGATGTCGGTGACCATGTCGCGCGGGATGGAGAGCGCGGTGGCGTTGGTGCGGTCCTCGGAGACATGGAAGAGGAACGTGGTGTCGGCGTGGCCGACGCTCTGGCTGTCGCCGTAGCCGCTGTTGCCCTTGCCCTTACGGGCGTCGGTGCCCAGCACGAGTATGTTCACCGGACCGTCGGTCACGGCCCCGTTGTTCATGCCGACGTCGACCTTGTTGATGTTGCCGTTGAAGTGCTCGTACAGGAAATAGCCTCCCAGGCACCCCGCGATCAGTATCAGCCCCAGGGCCCCACCGCCCCAGCGCAGCACCTTCTGCTTCCTCGACACCCCCGCCTTGGGCC
>NZ_JBOHCV010000678.1:0-4945 GCF_050698815.1 Streptomyces sp. | reverse complement strand
TATCGTCCGGCGGACAGGGCGGCGACCCGCACATATGGCTGGACCCCGTGCGCTACGCGCAGGTCGCCAAGGGTGTCGGCAAGGAGCTGGCCAAGGCCGACCCGGCACACAAGGCGGACTACAAGCGGAACACCCGCGACCTGACCGAACGCCTGGACGCCCTCGACCAGGACTTCAAGAAGGGTCTGAAGAAGAGAAAGACGGACACCTTCATCACCACCCACGCCGCCTTCGGCTACCTCGCCGAGCGGTACGGGCTGCACGAGGAGGCCGTCGCCGGCATCGACCCCGAATCCGAGCCGAGCGGCGCCCGGATGAAGGAGCTGCACAAGGCCGCCAAGAAGGGGAAGGCCGACACCGTCTTCTTCGAGGAGGGCGCCGGCGACAAGACCGCCAAGACCCTCGCCGATGATCTGAACCTCAGGACCGGGGTACTCAGCACGCTGGAGAGCGTGCGGAACCCCGAGCGCCAGAACTACCTCTCGGTCATGGAACAGAACCTGATGGCGCTGCGGGTCGCCCTCGGCGTCGTCTGACCCTCACCACGCCCCACCCCACCACCGAGGAAGGCCCATCCCATGGCCGCACCGGAGACCGCGATCTCCCTCCGTGCCGCGACCGCCGCACTGGGCGGACGCATGGTGCTGCGTGGCATCGACCTGGCCGTGGCCCGCGGCGAGGTCGTCGCCCTGCTCGGCGCCAACGGCTCCGGCAAGTCCACCGCCATCCGCGCCGTCGTCGGCCAGGTGCCGCTCGCCGGCGGCGACCTCGACCTGTTCGGCACCCCCTTCGCCCGCTTCCGCGACTGGCGGCGCGTCGGCTACGTACCGCAGCGCTCCACCGCCGCCGGGGGCGTACCCGCCACGGTGCGCGAAGTGGTCTCCGCGGGCCGTCTCGCCCACCGGGGGCTGCGCCCGCTGGGCCGCTCCGACAAGGCCGCCGTCGAACGGTCGCTGGAGCTGGTCGGCCTGGCGGACCGGGCGAAGGACTCGGTGAACGCCCTCTCCGGCGGCCAGCACCAGCGGGTGCTGATCGCCCGGGCGCTGGCCGGTGAGCCCGATCTGCTGATCATGGACGAGCCGCTGGCCGGGGTGGACCTGGGCAGTCAGGACGTGCTGGCGGCAGCGCTGCACGAGCGGGTGAGCGACGGTACGTCCGTGCTGCTCGTCCTGCACGAGCTGGGCCCGTTCGCCCCGCTGATCGACCGCGCGGTGCTGCTGCGCGACGGGCTGGTCGAGAGCGTCACGCACCCCGAGCGGCTGCACGACCTTGCCTGCCACCCGCACGACACACCCGACGCCGAGGCGGCGGCCTCGACGATCGAGGCCGGTCTGACGGTGAGCGAAGCGGACACCGGAGCGCGCCGATGATCGAGCTGCTGGACTACCCCTTCATGCAGCGGGCGCTGCTCGCCGCGCTGCTGGTCGGCATCGCCGCCCCCGCGGTGGGCATCTACCTCGTCCAGCGCCGCCAGGCGATCATGGGCGACGGCATCGGCCACGTCGCCCTCACCGGCGTCGCCCTCGGCTTCCTGCTCAACACCAATCCGGTATGGATGGCGGTGCTCGTCGCCTCGCTCGGAGCGGTCACGATGGAGCTGATCCGCTGGTACGGGAAGGCTCGCGGCGATCTCGCCCTCGCGATGCTCTTCTACGGCGGCATGGCCGGCGGTGTCATGATCATCAATTTGTCGCCGAACGGCTCCAACGCCAGCCTCACCACGTATCTCTTCGGCTCCGTCACCACCGTCGCCGACTCCGACGTGATCGCCATCGTCTGTCTGTCGGCCTTCGTGCTCGCCGTCTCCCTGGGGCTGCGGCGGCAGCTGTTCGCCGTCTGCCAGGACGAGGAGTTCGTACGGGTCACCGGCCTGCCGGTGCGGCTGCTGAACCTGCTGCTGGCCGTGACCGCCGCGGTGACGGTCACGGTGGCGATGCGGGTGGTCGGGCTGCTGCTGGTCAGCGCGCTGATGGTGATCCCGGTGGCCGCCGCCCAGCAGGCCACCCGCGGCTTCGCCGCCACCCTCGGACTGTCCGTGCTGTTCGGAGTGGCTGTAACCCTCTCCGGCACCGCCACCTCGTACTACGCGGACGTGCCGCCCGGTGCCAGCATCGTGGTGCTGGCGATCGCCCTGTTCGTCTTGGTGACGGCGCTGGCCGCGCCGCTCGCGCGGCGCAGGGCGCGGGGCGGTGGCCCGGTGGTCGCGAGCGGCGGACCGTCAGGTCCCGCGGGAGGCACCCTGGAGACGGCGCCCCGGGACGGGGCCGGCAGAGCGTGAGGCCTCGCAGAGCGTGAGACCGCTCACCTCAGGGGGCTGGCACAATGACCGGGGCGCTCCAGTGAGCCACCCGGACGAACGAAGGAGACAGCGTGCCCACCGCAGGTCCCCCTGTCCGCGGCCGGTCGACCCGGCAGCGTGCCGCCGTCTCGGCGGCCCTGGCCGAGGTCGAGGAATTCCGGAGCGCGCAGGAGCTGCACGACATGCTCAGGCACCGCGGGGATTCGGTCGGCCTGACCACCGTCTACCGCACGCTGCAGTCCCTCGCCGACGCGGGCGAGGTCGACGTACTGCGCACCGACGAGGGCGAGTCGGTCTACCGGCGCTGCCACAGCGACGACCACCACCACCATCTGGTGTGCCGCCACTGCGGCAAGGCCGTCGAGGTCGAGGGCCCGGCGGTGGAGAAGTGGGCCGACTCGATCGCCGCGGAGCACGGCTTCGTGGACGTCGGCCACACCGTCGAGATCTTCGGTACGTGCGGGGAGTGCGCCGCCGCCGCGCGATGACGACCAGGTCGTAGGCCGCCGACCGGCTACTTCGCCTGCGCCCCGCCGAAGCGCCGGTCGCGCTGCGCGTACTCCAGGCAGCCACGCCACAGGTCGCGCCGGTCGAAGTCGGGCCACAGCACGTCCTGGTAGACCATCTCGGCGTAGGCGCTCTGCCAGATCAGGTAGTTGGACGTGCGCTGCTCGCCGGAGGGCCGCAGGAACAGGTCCACGTCCGGCATGTCCGGGTAGTAGAGGTACCTGGCGAAGGTCTTCTCGCTGACCTTCGACGGGTCGAGCCGCCCCGCCCGTACGTCCTCGGCCATCGCCTGCGCGGCGTCCGCGATCTCCGCCCGGCCGCCGTAGTTGACGCAGAAGTAGAGCGTCATGGCGTCGTTGTCGACGGTCTGCTCCTGGGCGACCTGCAACTCCTTCACCACCGACTTCCACAGCTTCGGCATCCGGCCCACCCAGCGGATGCGGATGCCGAGTTCGTCCATCTCGTCGCGGCGGCGGCGGATGACGTCGCGGTTGAAGTTCATCAGGAAGCGCACCTCTTCGGGCGACCGCTTCCAGTTCTCCGTGGAGAAGGCGTACAGGGAGAGGTTCTTGACGCCCATCTCCAGACAGCCCTTGAGCACGTCGAGTACGACGCCCTCGCCGACCTTGTGCCCCTCCGTACGCGGCAGCCCCCGCTGCTTCGCCCACCGGCCGTTGCCGTCCATGACGCAGGCCACATGGTTCGGCACCAGTTCCGCGGGGATCTTCGGCGGGCGTTCACCGGAGGGGTGCGGCTCGGGTGCGACGTACTCGCGACGCTGCCGTTGCAGCATTCCGCGGCGGGCCATGGGCGTTCAGCTCCAGGATGGGACGAGGTCAGAAGGGGGCAGGGCCGAGCGTAGCCGACCTGCGGAGGCGCGGCGCCGCCGGTCAGGACCGCTCGGGCTCCGGGCTGCGGGGGCTGTTCTCAGTGCGGTCAGTGCGGTCAGTGCGGTCAGTGCGGTCCACGTACCGCAGCGAGCGCAGCCCGCGCTCCAGATGCCAGTGCAGGTACGCCGAGACCAGTCCGGTGCCCTCGCGGGCGTGCCGCGTCTCGGCCGCGTCGGCCGTCTCCCAGTCGCCCGTCAGCAGCGCCCCCAGCAGCCGCAGCGCCTCGGGGGACGGTACGACGCTGCCCGGCACCCGGCAGTCGCCGCACACCACGCCGCCGGAGGCGACGGAGAAGAACCGGTTGGGCCCGGGCAGGCCGCACTTGGCGCAGTTCTCGAAGCTGGGCGCGTAGCCGCCCATCGCCAGCGACCGCAGCAGGAAGGCGTCCAGGACCAGGCCGGAGGTGTGCTCGCCGGCGGCCAGCGTGCGCAGCCCGCCCACCAGCAGCAGGTACTGCTGCACGTTGGGCTCGCCCTCGTGGTCGGTGAAGCGCTCGGCGGTCTCCAGCATGGCCGTACCGGCGGTGTAGCGCGCGTAGTCGCCGACGATGCCCCGCCCGTACGGTGCGATGGTCTCGGTCTGGGTGCACAACGGCAGCCCGCGGCCGATCAGTTCGCTGCCCCGCGCGAAGAACTGCACATCGACGTGGCTGAAGGGCTCCAGTCGCGCACCGAACTTCGACTTGGTGCGCCGCACACCCCGTGCCACCGCTCGCACCCGTCCGTGACCGCGCGTGAGCAGCGTGATGATCCGGTCCGCCTCACCCAGCTTCTGGGTGCGCAGCACGATGCCGTCGTCGCGGAACAGGCTCATGCGGACAGTCTCGCCCATCCGCGCGCTACCCGGCGCCTCCCGGGGTCACCAGCCCGGACTCGTAGGCGGCGATCACCAGCTGGGCGCGGTCGCGGACGGACAGCTTGCCCATGATGCGGCTGACGTGGGTCTTGGCGGTGAGCGGGCTGAGCCCGAGCGCGTCCGCCACCTCGGTGTTGTTCAGGCCGCGCGCCACCAGGGCGAGAACCTGCCGCTCGCGGTCGGAGAGGGGAGCGAGCCCGCCCGGTGCGGGACCGTCGGCCCGCGGGGTCTCGGGCGTCCGCAGCACCCGCGCGATAAGGCGGGCGGTGGGGCCCGGGGACAGCAGCGCATCGCCCGCGTCCACGGTCCGTACGGCGTCGAGCAGTTCGGCGGGCCGGGTGTCCTTGAGGAGGAACCCGGAGGCTCCGGCGCGCAGCGCGTCGACGACGTACTC
>NZ_JBOHCV010000677.1:0-4302 GCF_050698815.1 Streptomyces sp. | reverse complement strand
GGTCCGGCCCGGGGTCCGGGCACGCGCCAAGCCGTTCGCGTGCCCTCGCGGACGCGCTGCGCGGTCTGCTGCTGCCGGGGCACCGGCACACTCCGGTACGGGCCGCGCGCTTCCGGCTCGCCGAGTGCTACCGCGAGTTGGCCTGGCGCTGCGCGCGCCCGGCCGACCATGCGCGACTGGCGGAATGGGCCAACGCCGTACGGCCCACCACCCTCACCTGACGAATGTGACGAGGCGACGAGGCGACCATGGAGACCAGCACGGGCCATCCGGACCCGGGACACACCGCGGCGGGCGAGGTGGAGTTCCACCTGTCCGTGAAGGAGGCGGAGCGGCGCCAGCGCGCCGTCGGCGTCCGGCGCAGCGTATCGGCGGTGCTGCGGGCCGAGTCGGTGGCGCGCGAGGCCGGCGGGCCCGGAGCGGGCACCGGCACCGGCACCGGCGAGGAGTGGCGCATGCCGCCCGGCGGGCTCGGCATTCTCATCGCCGTCGACTTCGCGCAGGACCGGCTCAAGGCCACCCGTGAGGCCGTGTCGGCGGCCATCGAGGCGCTGCCCGACGGCGTGCGCTTCGCGCTGCTGGAGGAGCGGGCGGACGTGCACGGAGTGCCGCGGCAGCCGGAGTGGGAGGTCGCCGGGCTGTGGCAGCGCAGCCGGGCACAGGCCGCCGCCGGGTGGATGCAGCTGAACGCCCCTCCCGAGGGCGGCACCAGTTACTCGGACTGGCTGGCGCGGGCCCGCGCCACATTCGAAGCGACCGAGGCCGGGGCCGGGGCCGGGGCCGGTCCCGCACCGGACATCCGGCATCTGCTCATGATCACCGACGGCACCTCGGGCCGGACGCCGCGTCTGGCGTCCGAACTCGACGCCTGCGCTGGGAAGTTCACCTGCGACGTGCTGGGGGTCGGGGACCGCTGGGAGCCGGACGTACTGACCGAGATCTCCGAACGGCTGCACGGCACCGCCGAGTGCGTCCGTGGCGGCGGGCAGGTCACGGCCCGGCTGACGCGGATGGTGGACCAGCTGCTGCGCACGCGGGTGCCGATGGTGCCCCTGGAGGTGACCGTACGGCCGGGCGTCGAACTGCTCGAGGTCCTTCAACTCGCCCCGCGGCGCAGACTGCTGGAGCCCCTGACCGCACCGGACGGTGAGCCTGCCGGGGGGCAGAGCGGACGGCCGCGGCGGCACGTCTTCGCCACCCGGCTGTGGGCCGAAGCCGAGATCCGGGAGTACGAACTGGTGCTGGGCGCGGACCCCACCGGCGATCCGCTGGACGAGGAGATCCAACTGGCCGCCGTCACCCTCGCCCCCGCGTCCGCCCCCGCGTCCCCGTCGGCGTCCGCGTCCGTACTCGTCCGCTGGTTCCACGAAGGGGCCGGCGCGGCACGGCCTGGCCCGTGGGCGGCACGTGGTGTGACGTCTCCGGTCATCTACCACGGGGATCACACGAAGCTTCACCGTGCCTTCGTGGACGGTTGCAAGGCCCTCGACAGGGGGGAGCGGTCGGTCGCCCTGCAACAGCTGGGCACAGCGGCCCGGCTGGCCCACGAACTGCAGGACACCGCCTCCCTGGACCTGGTACGGCAGGTGGCTCAGGTGCTGGACGCGGCGCACGGCCAGGTGCGGCTGCTTCCCGCGGTGGACCCGGTGGCGCTGCTGGAGACCCGGATGTACTCCCAACGGGTACCGGTCTCACCTGTCTGGGAGGAGGACGGGGACGGACCGGCAAGCACCGAGGGAGAGCTGGAGCCGGAGCTGGTCGACTGCCCCCGGCAGTGCGGGCGGGCCGCGGTGCGAGGCGCCCGGCACTGCGTCGGCTGTGGTGCCGCCCTGTGAGGAGCCTCCTGCACCGCCTGCGCCGCCTGCCGTCCGCGCCCACCCAACGGCTGCTGCTGACCCATCTGTTCGCCCTGCTGGCGCTGACCGCGGTCAGCACCTGTGCGCTGCTGGTCTCGTACCACGTGGTGCACCGCACCCCCGGGGAGATGCGCGACCGTATGGCGCCGGCGATACAGGAGGTCGCCGCCACCCGTGCGGCCCTGCTGCGGGCGCAGGCCGCGGCCGCCGTCACCGCGGGGGACGAGGAGCTGACCGAGGTGGTGGGAGCGGGCGAGGAATACCGCACCCAGCTGTCGGCAGCCGACCAGAGCCTGTCACGGGTGGCCGAGAGGCAGCTCGCGGGCGAGGACGGCCGGAGCACGCTGGAGGCCGTCAACGGCCTGCTGACCGTATACGCGGACGCGGTCGGCCAGTCGACGGGCAAGTACGCGCACGACAGGCTGATGCGGGAACAGAAGCTGGCAGAGGCCCAGTCGATCCTGCGACGCGGGGAGACCGGCGTCGTCCCGCGGCTCGACGGCCTCCAGCAGAAGCAGGTGTCGGCGCTGCGCGCGCGAGCCTCCTTCGGAGCGGCGCAGACCACGGGCTGGGTGGTGACGGAGCTGAGTCTGCTCGTGCTGGCGCTGGTGCTGGTCTCCGCGTGGTGGACGCTGCGACGGCGCTGCGGGCGGATGTTCAACGGCTGGCTGCTGGCCACGCTGCTGCTGACCGTACTGCTCGCCGTGCTGCCGCTGTGGTGGACGGTGAACACACAGCGGCAACTCGACGCCGGGCGCGCGCAGTTGGCGGCCATCCAGGGAGACGCCAACCGGGAGCAGATCACCGATGCCGCCGAGTCCGTGCGCACGGCCATGGACTCCACCGATCCGAGCACCGCGCGCGCACCCTGGATCGCGGCGGGCTGCGGCGCGCTCGTCCTGCTCCCCCTGGTGGGCCTGGGGTGGCGGCTGTACGCCGACTACGAGAGGGCCGCACCGTGATCCGTCACCTCCGTTCGGGCATCACCGTGCTGGTGCTCGTCCTGACCGCCACGGCCTGTTCCGGTGGCGCGGAACCCGGCGGGTCCGAGGCCGGGGACCGCCCGGTCAAGGTGCTGGGCCCGTGGACGGGCAAGCAGGAGGACGCGTTCCGGGCGCTGCTGGACAAGTCGAAAGTGGACTACATCTACCAGGGCACCGCCGCACAGCGGGAGGTCCTGCTCTCCCAGGTGCAGGCGGGCACACCCCCGGACATCGCGGTGATGCCCAACGTCGGCGAGCTGGCCGACTACGCCCGCGACGGTCAACTCCGGTCGCTGGAGGGGCTGTACGAGCCGACGCGGTACGGCCCGCCCTGGGTCCCCCGGGCGAGCGGCACCGGCCACAGCTACTGGGTCCCGGTGAAGGCCGACCTGAAGAGCATCGTCTGGCACCGCTCCGACGACGGCCCCCCGGCCGAGCGGCCGCCCCGGATCGACGAGTGGTGCGTCGGCATGGGCGACGACGGCGCCTCCGGATGGCCCGGCAGCGACTGGATCGAGGACATCCTGCTGCAGCGGTACGGGCCGCGGCTGTACGCGCGTTGGGCGGGCGGCGCCGAGAAGTGGACCAGCGAGCGGGTCGAGAGCGTCTGGCGCGGCTGGGGCACGCTGCTGAAGCAGAGCAGCGGAAAGGCCAAGCGCGCGCTGCTCACCGATCACCGGGGAGAAGCGGGCAAGGACGGGCTGCTCTACAGCGGCGGCCGGCGCACCTCGAGTCCCTGCACCCTGGAGCACCAGGGCTCCTTCGCCCGTACCTTCTACGACGACAAGGCCGCGGGCGCGCGCTTCACCCTCTCCCACACGTTGCTTCCCGGCGGTCCCTATCCCGAACGGGGACGCGAGGTGAGCGCCGACTACGCGGCGATGTTCACCAGGACGGATCAGTCCCAGAAGCTGCTGAGGTACCTGGCGTCGGCCGATGTCCAGCAGCGCTGGGCTAAGCAGAACAAGCCGCCCGTCTACCCCTTCTCCGCCAACTCCGGGGTGAGCGACCGTACTCACGACGACCGCACCTCCCAGCGGATCGCGACACTGCTCACCGACGAGAAGGCCGCCCGCTGCCTGGACGCCTCCGACACGATGCCGCCCGCGGTACGGGACGCCTTCTACGAGGCGACGCTGCGCTTCATGAGCAACCCGGACGACCCGCGGCCATTGCTCAAGGGCATCCAGAAGGTGCAGCAGGTGGAGCAGGACAAACTGCGCGCACAGGGAGAGTTGAGGAAGGACGGGACGTGGATGACGGGCATCTGCAGCTAGTGCCGTGACCGGCAATGTTCGCCCGTTGAGGAGCGTCGTCCAGTCATGGGGTCGCCCCGGGCCGCAGGCCCAGGGCTTGGGGTCTCCCCGGGCCGCAGGCCCAGGGGATGCGAAGCGCAAGGCGGCCGGAAGTCCTTGTAGCGGAGCTACCAGGACTTTTAGCCAACGCTGGGGGCACTCCCCCTG
>NZ_JBOHCV010000676.1:0-11375 GCF_050698815.1 Streptomyces sp. | reverse complement strand
CCGCTATGTGGAGCCCTCGACCCGATCAAGTGAGGGAAGAGTAAAGACCCTGTGACGCCTGATGTGTCGGACTCCCGCCTCCTCGACTCTTTCGGGGGAGCGATCGGGAAAGGTGTCCCCAGGTCATTCTCGGCACGCGCGGAACAACGAAAAGCGCCCCGCCGAGCAGGTCCCCCCACGGGCCTGTCGACGGGGCGCTTCCGTTTCCCGGTCATGGATTCCCCCCACGGGATCCTGGCCGGGTGCCTACTGGCTGCACGTACGGGCGGGAGGGCCGCTCAAAGCTCCCCGGGCACGCTTGCCTCTGTTGCTTTGCCGGGTCCGCCCCCCAAGGACGCACTCGACGGTGACGGCGGCTCCGCCGGGAGGCCGCTGCCACCCGGTTAGACGTCCGACCCTAACCAATGGTTACCCCCCAATTTCTGTGACCTATGTCTCTCCATAGATCTGCACGAACGGAAGACCCCATTCCGCTTGGATGGGGTCTTCCGGAGGGCCGTGAACGCGTCGGGCGCCGCTCGCAACCGCGGTTACGGACGGGGTCAGCGGGACTCGACCGGGACGTACTCGCGCTCGACCACGCCCGTGTAGATCTGCCGCGGACGGCCGATACGGGAGCCCGGCTCCTTGATCATCTCGTGCCACTGGGCGATCCACCCGGGCAGCCGCCCGAGGGCGAACAGCACGGTGAACATGCTGGTCGGGAAGCCCATGGCCCGGTAGATCAGACCGGTGTAGAAGTCCACGTTGGGGTAGAGCTTGCGGTCGACGAAGTAGTCGTCGCTGAGCGCGTGCTCCTCCAGCCGCAGGGCGATGTCGAGCAGTTCGTCGCTCTTGCCCAGGGCGGAGAGCACATCGTGCGCGGCCGCCTTGATGATCTGCGCCCGAGGGTCGAAGTTCTTGTAGACGCGGTGCCCGAAGCCCATCAGCTTCACGCCGTCTTCCTTGTCCTTCACCTTGCGGATGAAGGCGTCCACGTCGCCGCCGGAGTTCTTGATGCCCTCCAGCATCTCCAGCACGCTCTGGTTGGCGCCGCCGTGCAGGGGGCCCCACAGCGCGTTGATGCCCGCGGAGATCGAGGCGAACATGTTGGCCTGCGAGGAGCCCACCAGCCGGACCGTCGAGGTCGAGCAGTTCTGCTCGTGGTCGGCGTGCAGGATCAGCAGCTTGTCGAGGGCGTTCACCACGACCGGGTCCAGGTCGTACTCCGCAGCCGGCACGGAGAAGGTCATCCGGAGGAAGTTCTCGACGTACCCGAGGTCGTTGCGCGGATAGACGACCGGATGCCCTATGGCCTTCTTGTAGGCGTAGGCGGCGATCGTCGGCAGCTTGGCCAGCAGCCTTATCGTCGACAGGTGCCGCTGCTCGTCGTCGAACGGGTTGTGGCTGTCCTGGTAGAACGTCGACAGGGCGCTGACCACCGACGACAGCATCGCCATCGGGTGGGCGTCACGCGGGAAGCCGTCGTAGAAGCGCTTGACGTCCTCGTGCAGCAGGGTGTGCTGAGTGATCTCGTTCTTGAACGCGGCCTGCTGGTCGACGGTGGGCAGCTCGCCGTTGATCAGCAGATAGGCCGTCTCCAGGAACGTGCCCCGCTCCGCCAGCTGCTCGATGGGGTAACCGCGGTACCGCAGAATCCCCCGCTCGCCGTCGAGGTAGGTCACGGCGGATTTGTACGCGGCGGTGTTGCCGTATCCCGAATCCAGGGTCACCAGACCGGTCTCGGCGCGCAGCTTCGCGATGTCGAAACCGCGGTCACCGATCGTGCTCTCGATGACGGGGTAGCTGTGTTCATCTTCCCCGTACCGAAGTACTACAGAGTTGTCGCTCACGTCATCCCTCACCGACGTAGTGCCTCATCTTCGAGGTGCCCTGACCCTCTCCACTGTCCCCCACTTCGTGCCGTGCGGTGCACTCGGGGTCGGCCAAAGGGTTCCTTGGTGGCACGCAGTGCCGTCTCTTTCTCCTCATCCTGCACCCTCGACAGGCCGAGGTCACCCCCGGGGACCGCTCCCGTCTCCGGCGGCGAACGGTGCTCCCCGCAGCCGGTGATCAAGAGCGGTGCAGCGTCGCCCCGCCGAGACCTGCCGCACTGCCTGGCCGATCGCCCTGCGTGAGCCCACCAATACCACCAGACGCTTTGCCCTGGTCACGGCCGTATAGAGCAGATTGCGCTGGAGCATCATCCAGGCCCCCGTCGTGACCGGAATCACCACTGCCGGGTACTCACTGCCCTGCGAGCGGTGAATGGTCACGGCGTAGGCATGTGCCAGTTCGTCCAGTTCGTCGAAGGCGTACTCCACCTCCTCGTCCTCGTCGGTGCGCACCGTCAGCCGCTGATCGTCGAGGTGCAGCGCGGTGACGACACCGACCGTGCCGTTGAAGACGCCGTTGGCGCCTTTGTCATAGTTGTTACGTACCTGAGTGACCTTGTCACCCACCCGGAAAACCCGGCCGCCGAAGCGCTTCTCGGGCAGGTCGGGCCGGGCAGGCGTCACCGCCTGCTGCAACAGCCCGTTGAGCGCCCCCGCCCCCGCCGGACCACGGTGCATGGGGGTGAGCACCTGCACGTCGCGGCGCGGGTCGAGGCCGAACTTCGCCGGGATGCGCCGGGCCACCACATCGACGGTGAGCTTGCCCGCCTCCTCGGTGTCGTCCTCGGGGAAGAGGAAGAAATCACTCAATCCGTGGGTGACGGGCTGCGCCCCGGAGTTGATGCGGTGTGCATTGGTCACCACGCCGGACTGCTGGGCCTGCCGGAAGATCCGCTTGAGCCGGACGGCGGGGACGGGGCCGCCCTCGGCGAGCAGATCCCGCAGCACCTCGCCGGCTCCGACGGACGGCAGCTGGTCCACGTCCCCCACCAGCAGCAGGTGGGCACCGGGCGGCACGGCCTTGATCAGCTTGTTGGCCAGCAGCAGGTCGAGCATCGACGCCTCGTCGACGACGACCAGGTCGGCCTCCAGCGGCCGGTCCCGGTCGTACGCGGCGTCCCCGCCCGGCTTCAGTTCCAGCAGCCGGTGCACGGTGGAGGCCTCCGTCCCGGTCAGCTCGGCCAGCCGCTTGGCGGCCCGGCCGGTGGGCGCGGCGAGCACCACCGTGGCCTTCTTGGCGCGGGCCAGCTCGACCACCGAGCGCACGGTGAAGGACTTGCCGCAGCCGGGCCCGCCGGTGAGGACGGCGACCTTCTCGCTCAGCGCGAGCCGCACGGCCTGCCGCTGCTCGGGGGCCAACTCGGCCCCCGTACGCCCCGCGAGCCAGCTCAGCGCGGCGTCCCAGTCGACGTCCTGGAAGGCGGGCATGCGGTCCTCGGGTGCCCGCAGCAGCCGGTGCAGCTGGCCGGACAGCGACAGCTCCGCCCGGTGGAAGGGGACCAGGTAGACGGCGGTGACCGGCTGCCCGTCCTCACCCGGCACGGTCTCCCTGACCACGCCCTCCTCCTCCCCCGCCAGCTCCGCCAGGCAGTCGATGACCAGGCCGGTGTCCACCTGAAGCAGCTTCACGGCGTCGGCGATCAGTCGCTCCTCGGGCAGATAGCAGTGCCCCTGGTCGGTGGACTGGGACAGCGCGTACTGCAGCCCGGCCTTGACCCGCTCGGCGCTGTCGTGCGGGATACCGACGGCCTGGGCGATCCGGTCGGCGGTGAGGAAGCCGATGCCCCACACATCGGCCGCCAGCCGGTAGGGCTGGTTCTTCACCACGGAGATGGAGGCGTCGCCGAACTTCTTGTAGATCCGCACCGCGATGGAGGTGGAGACGCCGACGCCCTGCAGGAAGATCATCACCTCCTTGATGGCCTTCTGCTCCTCCCAGGCCGCGGCGATCTTCTTCGTCCGCTTGGGTCCGAGCCCGGGCACCGCCACAAGCTTGCGCGGATCCTCCTCGATGACGTCGAGCGTGCTGGTGCCGAAGTGGTCGACGATCCGCTCGGCGATCCGCGGGCCGATGCCCTTGATCAGGCCGGAGCCGAGATAGCGGCGGATGCCCTGCACGGTGGCGGGGAGGACGGTCGTGTAGTTCTCCACCGTGAACTGGCGTCCGTACTGCGGGTGGGAGCCCCAGCTGCCCTCCATCCGCAGCGACTCGCCGACCTGGGCGCCCAGCAACGAGCCGACGACCGTGAGCAGTTCGCCGCCGCCACGGCCGGTGTCGACACGGGCCACCGTGTACCCGTTGTCCTCATTGGCATAGGTGATCCGCTCGAGGACCGCCTCGAGCACCGCGTGCTGGAACGACGACATGTCACAGACGGTAGCGCCGGGCACCGACACCGCGGCAGCCTTGTGGACAACGACCTGGCGCATCGCGCGCCAGGTCGTCAATCACGGCCGGAGACCGGGCACTTGCGCGGGCGGGGTACGCTCCGTTCTGATAGCCGATGTAATCGTTACCATGATTGCCGGCAGACACCCGAAACCGACGGCGGGCCCAGCAGTTGACCAGCATCAAGGACGTGGCATCCGTCGCGGGCGTCTCGGTCGCCACGGTCTCCCGGGTGCTCAACGAGCATCCGGCCGTGCGCCCGGACACCCGCGCCCGCGTGCTGTCGGCGGTCGCCGAACTCGGCTACCGCCCCAACGCCGTCGCACGCTCCCTGCGGACCGACCAGACCCGCACGCTCGGTCTGATCATCAGCGATGTGCTGAACCCTTTCTTCACCGAACTCGCCCGCGCGGTCGAGGACGCGGCACGCGAGCGCGGCTACAGCGTCATCATCGGCAACGCCGACGAACGCCCCGCGCTCCAGGAGCATCACGTCCGCACCCTGCTGGACCGGCGCATCGACGGACTGCTCGTCTCCCCCACCGACGGCGGCACCGCGGTGATACGGGACGCCGTGCGCGCCCGTACCCCGATGGTCTTCGTCGACCGCTGGATCCGCGGCATCGACGTACCGGTCATCCATGCCGACGGCCGCGCCGCCGTCCATGACCTGGTCGCCCACCTGTACGCGCTCGGCCATCGCCGGCTCGCCATCATCGGCGGGCCCCGCTCGACCACCACCGGCAACGAACGGGTGGAGGCCTTCCGTACGGCGCTGCGGGCGCACGGGCTGCCGCTGCCCGAGAAGTACATCGGGCAGGGCGACTTCCAGACCGAGAGCGGCAGGCGGGCCACCGCGGCCTTCCTGGATCTGCCCGACCCGCCCCAGGCCGTCTTCGCCACCGACAACCTGATGGCGCTGGGCGCGATGGACGAACTACGCGGCCTCGGACTGCGGGTTCCGGAGGACATGGCGCTCGCCGCCTTCGACGACATCCCGTGGTTCCTGCACACCGACCCGCCGCTCACCGCGATAGCGCAGCCGACCGGAGAGCTGGGGCACCGCGCCGTGCAGGCACTGATCAACCTCGTGGAGGGGCGGTGCGCCGACTCCGTCACCCTCTCCGCCCGCCTTGTCACGCGCCGCTCCTGCGGCGAGAGCGAAGGGAGCAGCAGCCGTTGACCACCTCAGATCCGCACCCCCCACTACCCGCCGACCGGCCACGGCCGCAGCCGCGGGAACTGCTGCGCACCGAAGGGATACGCAAGACCTTCCCCGGCGTGGTCGCCCTCGACGGGGTCGACTTCGCGCTGCGCTCGGGTGAAGTGCATGTGCTGCTCGGCGAGAACGGTGCGGGCAAGAGCACTCTGATCAAGATCCTCTCCGGGGTCCACCGGGCGGACACCGGGCGAGTGCTGCTGGACGGCAAGCCGGTGCGCATCCACGGCGCGCAGGACGCGGAACGGCTCGGCGTCGCCACCATGCACCAGGAGTTCAACCTCGTGCCGCACCTCAGCGTGGCCGAGAACATCTTCCTGGGCCGGCAGCCGCGCCGCTTCGGGCTGCTGGACCGCAAGCGGATGGAGGCGGACGCCGCCGAGCTGCTCGGCCGCGTCGGCGTGGACATCGCCCCCGGCACTCCAGTACGCGAACTGGGCATCGCCCGCTCCCAGATGGTCGAGATCGCGAAGGCGCTCAGCCTGCGCGCCCGCGTACTGATCATGGACGAGCCGACGTCGGCCCTCACCGCCGACGAGGTGAACAAGCTGTTCGACCTGGTGCGGCGGCTGCGCGCCGACGGCGTGGGCATCGTTTTCATCACCCACCATCTGGAGGAGATCGCGGCGCTCGGCGACCGGGTCACCGTGCTGCGCGACGGCCGCAGCGTCGGCGAGGCGCGCGCGGACACCCCCCGCGACGATCTCGTACGGATGATGGTCGGCCGCAGCATCGAACAGCAGTACCCGCGGGTCACCGGTCAGGATCAGCCGACGTCCGCCCGCTCCGGGCGGGACAGCGGCGCGCCACTGCTGCGGGTGTCCGGACTGCGCCGGGCCGGCCGCTTCTCCGACATCGGGTTCGAGCTGCGGGCGGGCGAAGTGGTGGGGCTGGCGGGCCTGGTGGGCGCCGGCCGTACGGAGGTGGCGCGGGCGGTCTTCGGCGCCGACCCCTACGACGCGGGCACCGTGGAGGTGCGGGGCAGACGGCTGCGCCCGCACGACATCAACGCCGCGCTCACCGCCGGCATCGGGCTCGTTCCCGAGGACCGCAAGGGCCAGGGACTGCTGCTGGACTCCTCGGTGCAGGACAACCTCGGACTGGTCACGCTGCGCGGTGCGACCCGCGCCGGGATCGTGGACCGGTCCGGGCAACGCGAGTCGGCGGCCCGTATCGCCGACCGGCTCGGCGTCCGGATGGCCGGTATCGGGCAGCGCACGGGCACTCTCTCCGGGGGCAACCAGCAGAAGGTCGTCATCGGCAAGTGGCTGCTGGCACGGAGCCAGGTGCTGATCCTCGACGAGCCCACCCGCGGCATCGACGTCGGCGCGAAGGTCGAGATCTACGAGCTGATCAACGAGCTGACGGCACAGGGACACGCGGTGCTGATGATCTCCAGCGATCTCCCCGAGGTGCTGGGCATGAGCGACCGGATCCTGGTGATGGCCCAGGGCCGGATCGCGGGCGAACTCACCGCGCGGGAGGCGAGCCAGGACGCCGTGATGGCGCTGGCCGTCGGCACCTCCGCGCCCGTACCGGACAACACCGACATGGACAGGGAGGGCCTCCGTGGCCACTGACATCCACAGCAGCAGCGGCCGGGGAGAGCACTCAGGACACGGGCACCGGCCGGGCAAGGAGCCTGCGGGCGGCCGTGGTTCGGGTGGCGGTCGTGGCGGTGGCCTGCCGCCGGTACTGCGCAAGGTGCTGCTGGACAACGGCGCGCTGAGCGCCCTGGCCGTGCTGGTCGTCTCGATGACACTGCTGTCGGGCGACTTCCTCAGCACCCAGAACCTGCTCAACGTCGGCGTGCAGGCGGCCGTCACCGCGATTCTCGCCTTCGGCGTCACCTTCGTCATCGTGGCGGGCGGCATCGACCTGTCGGTCGGGTCGGTGGCGGCCCTCTCCGCGATCATGCTCGGCTGGACGGCGACCGACGAAGGCCTGCCGGTCTGGCTGTCGGTGCTCCTCGCGGTCGGTACGGGCGTCGGGTGCGGCCTGGTCAGCGGCGGACTCATCGCCTACGGCAAGCTGCCCCCGTTCATCGCCACCCTCGCGATGCTCTCGGTCGGGCGCGGGCTCTCCCTCGTCCTCTCCCAGGGCACCCCGATCGCCTTCCCCGACCCCGTCGCCGCGGTCGGTGAGACGCTCGGCGGCTGGCTGCCGGTGCCGCTGCTGGTGATGGTGGTGATGGGCGGGATCACGGCGCTGGTGCTGGCCCGTACCTACAGCGGCCGTTCGATGTACGCGATCGGCGGCAACGAGGAGGCGGCGCGGCTCTCCGGCATCCGGGTGCGCCGTCAGAAGCTGGTCATCTACGGGCTGTCGGGCGGCTTCGCCGCGATCGCCGGGATCGTGCTGGCCTCCCGGCTCGCCTCCGCTCAGCCGCAGGCGGCCATGGGGTACGAACTGGACGCGATCGCCGCCGTGGTGATCGGCGGGGCGAGTCTGTCGGGCGGCGTCGGCAAGGCTTCCGGAACGCTGATCGGTGCGCTCATCCTCGCAGTTCTACGTAATGGTCTCAATTTGCTCGACGTCTCCGCCTTCTGGCAGCAGGTCGTCATCGGGGCGGTGATCGCCCTGGCCGTCCTGCTCGATACACTCCGTCGTCGCGCATGACCTGCGCGTGGGGAGACCAGCACGTCGTTCGTTTCATCTGCCGTCGACTGCGAGGAATGCAGCAATGAGCACGAGGAAGAGCACGGCCGCCGCACTGACCACCGGCGCACTGATACTCACGGCCACGGCCTGCGGATCCGGCTCCGCCGACAGCGGGGACAAAGGGTCCGTCAAGCTGGGGCTTGCCGTATCGACATTGAACAATCCGTTCTTCGTGGAGCTGAAGAAGGGCGCCGAGGCGGAGGCGAAGGCGCAGGGCGCCGAGCTGAACATCCAGGACGCCCAGAACGACGCTTCCACACAAGCGAATCAGATACAGAACTTCACCAGCCAGAACGTGAAGTCGATCATCATCAACCCCGTGGACTCCGACGCGGCGGGGCCCTCCGTGAAGGCGGCCTCCAACGCCGACATCCCGGTGGTCGCCGCCGACCGTGCGGTCAACGGCGCCAAGGTCGAGACGACCGTCGCCTCCGACAACGTCGGGGGAGGCGAGCTGGCGGCCAAGAGCCTGGCCAAGCAGCTCAACGGCCAGGGCAGCATCATCGTGCTGCGCGGCCAGCCGGGCACCTCGGCCTCGCGCGAGCGAGGTAAGGGCTTCATGACGGCCATCAAGAAGTACCCGGGGATCAAGGTCGTCGCGAAACAGCCCGCCGACTTCGAACGGGCCAAGGGCCTTGACGTCGCCACCAACCTGCTCCAGTCCCACCCCGATGTCAGCGGCGTCTTCGCCGAGAACGACGAGATGGCACTCGGCGCCATCAAGGCGCTGGACGGCAAGGCGGGCAAGCAGGTCAAGGTCGTCGGCTTCGACGGCACCGCCGACGGCCTCAAGGCCGTCAAGAAGGGCACGATGAACACCACCATCGCCCAGCAGCCCGGGGAACTGGGCAAGATGGCCGTACGCAACGCCCTGCGGGTGGTGGAGGGCAGTGACGTGGACGCCACGATCAAGGTGCCGGTGAAGACCGTGAGCAAGAAGAACATCGACAGCTTCTCCTGACCCGTGAAGAAGTCGGGGATACTCAACCGCCACCTCGCCGGCGCGCTGGCCCTGTTGGGCCACACCGACCAGGTCATGGTCTGCGACGCCGGTCTGCCCATCCCGGACGGGCCGCTCGTCGTCGACCTGGCCTTCCGGGCGGGAGTGCCGCGGTTCGCCGAGGTACTCGGCGGCCTGCTGGACGAGCTGGTGGTGGAGGGCGCCACCGCGGCGGCCGAGGTCAGGGACCGCAACCCGGACGCGGCTGCCCTGCTGGACCGCCTGTTCCCCGGCGACTCCCGCTCCCCCGGCCCCTCCGGTTCCCCAGGCTCACCCGGCCTGGAGCTGGTGGCGCACGAGGAGTTGAAGGACCGCACCCGGCAGGCCCGGCTGGTGGTGCGCACGGGCGAGGTGCGGCCGTACGCGAACGTACTGCTGCGCTGCGGGGTGCCGTTCTGACGGCTTCGTGACGCGTGACGGCACCGTAGATGTTTCGAGGGGGCCCGGCCGGGACAGCCGGACCCCCTCGTTTCCCCCCTCGGTCTCTCCACCCCCGAAGAGACCCAAGTACCAGCTAAGACCCCCGATGTCCCGGAACGGTTGTGCTGCCGTCCCGAATTCTTTTCAGGCCGGCTCCAGCACGTGCCGTACGTACCGTTCCACCGTCTCCGCCAGCACCTCCACGCCGTCGCGCGCCCACAGACCGGCGTTGAAGATCTCGACCTCGACCGGGCCGTCGTAGCCGGTCGCCTCCACCAGCTCGCGGAACCCCCGCAGATCGACCGCACCGTCCCCGAGCTGGCCCCGCCCGAGCAGCGCGCCCTCGGGCAGCGGCGTGACCCAGTCGGCGAGCTGGAAGGCCGCGAGCCTGCCGCCCTCGCCCGCCCGGGCGATCTGGCCGGGGACCTGGTCGTCCCACCACAGGTGGTAGGTGTCCACCACCACGCCCACCTGGCCGGCGGGGAAGCGCTCGGCCAGGTCGAGCGCCTGGGCGAGCGTGGAGACCACACAGCGGTCGGCCGCGAACATCGGGTGCAGCGGCTCGATCGCGAGCCGCACGCCCCGCTCCCCCGCGTACGGGCCCAACTCGGCCAGCGCGTCCGCGATCCGCTCCCGCGCCCCCCGCAGGTCGCGGCTCCCCGGGGGAAGACCGCCCGAGACCAGCACCAGGGTGTCGGTGCCGATGGCGGCGGCCTCGTCCACGGCGGCGCGGTTGTCCTCGAGTGCGTGCCGTCGTTCCACCGGGTCGAGTGCGGTGAGGAAACCGCCCCGGCAGAGCGACGTCACGGTCACTCCCGCGTTCCGGAACAGCCGGGCGGCGGCCTCCGGTCCGTACTGGCGCACGGGCTCGCGCCACAGCCCCGCCCGGGTGATGCCGAGCGTGCCGCAGGCGGCGACGAGTTCGGGCAGCGAGAGCTGTTTGACGGTCTGCTGGTTGATGGAGAAGCGGGCCAGGCCCGCGGTGGTGGTCACTGGCGCACTCCGTGGACGGCGAGAAGGTGTCGCATCCGGGTCTCGGCACGCTCCGGGTCGGGGAACAGCCCGAGGCCGTCGGCGAGTTCGTACGCGCGCGCCAGGTGCGGCAGCGAACGTGCCGACTGCAGACCGCCGACCATGGTGAAGTGCTCCTGGTGGCCGGCCAGCCAGGCGAGCAGGACGACACCGGTCTTGTAGAAGCGGGTGGGGTCCTCGAAGAGGTGCCGGGCGAGCGCGACGGTGGGGTCGAGTGCCGCGCGGAAGCCCGCGGTGTCGCCGGCGTCCAGGAGGCGTACGGCCTCGGCGGCCAGCGGCGCGAGAGGGTCGAAGACGCCCAGCAGGGCGTGGCTGAAGCCGTGTTCGTCTCCCCCGATCAGCTGGGGGTAGTGGAAGTCGTCGCCTGTGTAGCAGCGCACTCCGGCCGGCAGCCGGCGGCGCAGCAGCACCTCGCGCTCGGCGTCCAGCAGGGACACCTTCACGCCGTCGACCTTGTCGGGATGTCCGGCGACGATCCGCAGGAAGGTGTCGGTGGCCGCGTCGAGATCGTCGCTTCCCCAGTAGCCACGCAGTGCCGGGTCGAACATCGGGCCGAGCCAGTGCAGGATGACGGGCTGGGCGGCCTGGCGCAGCAGCTGCCCGTACACCTCCAGATAGTCCTCGGGCCCGCGGGCTACGGCCGCGAGCGCACGGGAGGCCATCAGGACGGACTGCGCGCCCGCCTTCTCCACCACGTCGAGCTGTTCCTCGTAGGCGCCCCGCACCCGGTCCAGCTGTTCACCGGAGCCGGTCAGCTGGTCGGTGCCCACACCGCAGGCG
>NZ_JBOHCV010000675.1:0-1528 GCF_050698815.1 Streptomyces sp. | reverse complement strand
GCCACGCGGTTGCGGCCCTCGGCCAGGACCGTCCCGTCCGCGGCAACGAGCACGGAACCGAACGGCTCGTCGCCCGCCTCCAGAGCCTCGGTCGCCACCAGGCAGCGGCGCAGGTGCCGCAGCTCGGCGTCGTCCATCGTGATGCCCCCAGAAGGTGATCTTCAGCGGATGCTAACCACTCGGGTCCCCTCGGCGCACCCGAACTGGAAACGGCACAGCGCGCCTCTGAGACCGGGGCCCACTTGATAGCGCCGCCCAGCGGCCTGGACTCGCTACCCGCCGCGAAGGGCATCGGGCTCGCAGCCGCTCAGCTGACGGCCGGATCGGCGGTCGGCGGTGCCGAGCCGAGAGCCTCGTCCATGCGCCGACAGTGGCGACGTATGCGGGTGTTGGCCCAGAGCAGGTAGCCGCCGAAAGCGAGTCCGAAGATGAGCATGAACGCGGCCATCGTCCATCGGCCGAGGGCGGCGAACGCCACGGGCAGTCCCAACAGCATGACCACGAAGAACACTACGGCGGGCCAGCCGAAACGCCGCATACGGTGGCGGCGTTGGGCTCCGGCCTGAGCCCAGAAGTGCTGTTGGAACCAGCGTCTGATTGCCTGCATGACGCGGCACATCCTTCCCTTTATCAAGAGTTGTCCTGCTAGGTCCGCCCACATCGGACACTGCTATGGCGTCCAGCTCAGGACCCCGAGGCTTTCCCACGCGTTCCGACCTTCATGGTCGCGAACCTCTCCACCTGGGAGTCGGGCCCATGCCTGGGCAAGGGGGTGGCCAACGGCGGCTGACGACGAGAGCGGCCGATAGCTGATCCGCAGGTCAGGGGATAGCGTCCGACGGCATGGTCTTCAACTTCAATGATCATTACCATCCGCTGCTGCTGAGGCAGGTACCCGACGGGGCACGGACAGCGCTGGATGTCGGGTGCGGGACGGGCCAGTTCACGCGATTGCTTGCGGAACGGGGGCTGGACGCAGAGGGAGTAGACCCCGATGCCGGCGTTGTCGAGGCAGCACGAACGACCGGCGGCGGTCCTCGATACCGCCAGGGCGACGTGCGTGATGGACGACTACCCGACTCGCACTACGACTTCATTTCATGCATCGCCAGCCTCCACCACATGCCGTTCGACACGGCCTTGACCTTGCGGAGAGCACTGACCCCGGGCGGTGTGCTAGCGGTGCTGGGGCTCTATCCGGTCAGAACGGCGACCGACTTCGTATGGGCGCTCCCCACACGGTCCCTCCTCAAAGCCGATCGCCTGCTGAGATGGCGCCGCCCCACCCCGTCCGTGAGAGTCCCGATCGTCTGGCCTCCCCCGCTGACGTACGCCGAGACCCGGCTCGAATCCGCCCGCCTTCTGCCCGGCTCGACTCTGCGCCGACTGCTGTTCTGGCGGTACCTGCTGGTGTACCGGGCTTAGCGGCTCGTATCTTGACCGTGCCCCCGCCGCGTCGTCCGGAGGCCCGCTGCGGGGCAGCCGATGGTCTGTCGCCTTGCGTGGGCCCCTATGTCCGGAGCAGCGC
>NZ_JBOHCV010000674.1:0-7308 GCF_050698815.1 Streptomyces sp. | reverse complement strand
TGAAAGACCTTGCCCGGGTTCAGGATTCCTGCCGGGTCGAGGGCGTTCTTGACCGCTGTGTGCATGTCCAGCACGGCGTCGCCGACTTCGTCCGCGAGCCCGCGGCGTTTGAGCAGACCGACGCCGTGTTCCCCGGTCACCGTGCCGCCGAAGGCCAGCGCCGCATCGAGGATCTCTTCGAACGCCTGCTGGGCTCGCTCCCGGGCGGCGTCGTCACCGGGCTTGGTGATGATCAGCGGGTGCAGGTTGCCGTCGCCCGCGTGGGCGATGTTCGCGATCTCGGTGTCGTGGCTGCGGGCTATGGCCTCGATGCGTTCCAGCATGTCGGGGACGCGGGCTCTGGGTACGCACACGTCCTCGGTGAGCAGCGGGCCGAGCCGCTCCAACGCCGGGTAGGCGAGGCGCCGGGCGGCGAACAGTGCGTCCGCCTCCTGGGTATCGGTGGAGCGTGCCGCCCAGCTCGCCCCGCCGCGCTCGAAGCAGCCCGCCATCGCCTCGGCCGCCGCATCGCCCGCCTGGCCGGGCTCGTCGATGCGGCCCAGCAGCAGCACGTCGGCGTCGGTGGCGAGTCCCATGTTCTTCCATGCGTCGACGGCGAGCAGGCAATGCCGGTCGACGAGTTCGAGAGCGGAGGGGATGATGCCCGCCGCGGTGACTTCGCGTACGGCACGACCGGCGGTGACCACGGAGTCGAACGAGCCGACGACCGTACGCTCCGGTGGCCGCGCCGGAAGGAGTCGTACGGTGATCTCGGTGATGACGGCGAGGGTGCCCTCCGAGCCCACGAGCAGCCCGCAAAGATCGTAACCGGCGACCCCCTTCGCGGTCCGGCGCCCGACGCGGACGATGCGCCCGTCGGCCAGTACGGCCTCCAGTCCGAGTACGTAGTCGCGGGTGACGCCGTACTTCACGCAGCACACACCGCCGGCGTTGGTGGCCACGTTGCCGCCGATGGTCGACCACGGAGAGCTGGCCGGGTCCGGCGGATACCACAGCCCCTGCTCGGCGCAGACAGCCCGCAACCGGTCGTTGACCACCCCGGGCTGGACCACCGCGAGCCGTTCGACCGGGTCGATCTCCACGATGTCGGTCATGGCCTCGAAGGAGAGGAGCACGCAACCGTCGACCGCGTTGGCGCCACCGGACAGGCCGGTGCCCGCACCGCGAGGCACCAGCGGCACCTGCTGCTCGCCGCACACGCGCACCACGGCGGCCACCTCGTCGGTGCTGCGGGGACGCACCAGGACGCCGGCCTGGCCGTACGGGGCCCACTCGGCCTCGTCGTGGGCGTAACCGGCCAGCAGGTCGGGGTCACTGTGCACCCGCCCGGCCGGCAGCGCCCGGGTCAACGCCTCAAGGACGGTGGTCTTGTTGTTCACAGTGAGCGTTTCCATCAGTGGTGGGGATCCTCGCGGTCGGCACGATCGCGGACGCTCCCAGCTTGCACGTCGGCCGCCGGCAACGAAACCCATGCCTGCCGCGGTTCTGGAGACGCCGGAGACCGGACCGGAGCCGGATCAGCCCCCGGCCGCTCGCGGGAAGCGACCCGCCTCGCCGGTCCGCTGCGCCTGCCCGTACTCGTCAAGCACGTGGTCGAGGCTGCGTTGCGCCGACGCAGCGTGGGCGGTGTCCGGGTCGGCGAGCGTGATCAGCGCCTTCCACAGCGTCCAGCCGCGACCCCGGGCCCACATCGCGTCGTCGACTGCGAGTACGTCGCGGAACGCTTGCCGGCTCTCACCCGACAGAAGCGTCCACGCGATGGTCGCGTCGCATGCCGGATCGCCGACGCCGGAGCACCCGAAGTCGATGACGGCGGCCAGCTTCCCGTCCCTGACCAGCAGGTTCCCGACCGCTACGTCGCCGTGGAACCAGACCGGGCCACCGTTCCAGGTTGCCTGGAGAGCCGTCTCCCACACCGCTGTCGCCGTACGGCCGTCGATCCGGCCGTCCAACGCCTCGATCGTGCGCCGCGTCTCGGCGTCATAGGTCTCCAACGGCGCCCCGCGGAACGCGCTGTGCTGCCCGGCCTTCGGCCCGTCCGTGGGGTCGACCTGCTGCAGGGCGGCGAGGAAGCCGGCCAGCGCCGTCGCGAACTCGGTCAGGTCGTCGATGTGTCCGACACCCGCGTTCTCCCCCTCGAGCCACCCGTAGACGGACCAGCTGAAGGGGTACCCCTCGGCGGGCGCCCCCTTGGCCAAGGGGGTGGGGACGGGAAGCGGCAACTGGGGCGCGAGCGTGGGCAGCCATCGGTGCTCCTTCTCGACCTGTGCGGCGTACCCCTCGCCGCTGGGAAGCCGCACCGTCATCACGTCGCCGAGATGGAAGGTCCGGTTGTCCCAGCCACCGTGCTCGACGGGCCGGACCGGAAGGTCGGCCCACTGCGGAAACCGGGCGTGGACAAGCCGCCGTACCAGTGCCGCATCGATCGGCGGACAGGAAACGTGTCCGTCCTCATTCATCCGGCACAGACTCGTGGGGCTCACCTCGAATGGCAACTGGTTTACGGCTCTGGGCGACGCGGCGCACGCCCGCTGACCGACAGCTGACGGACTAGGCTCGCACAGTGGACGACCACGCCGGTACAGCCCCGATGAGCCCAGAGGATGACGCGGTTCGCGCCGAGCTCATCACCTTGAGGAGGAGTGGGCGGCTGCCATCGTCTCCAACGACGCCGCTCGGATCGCCTCCTTCATTGCCGAAGAGTGGGTGATCGTCTCCGAGTCACCCCGGTGGCGCGGACCTGACTTTCGTGCTCCGTGACCAGTGGCGCCTGGTCACACGCGCTGCACGTAGGGGGCTCGCCACTCCGGCGACGTCTCCGAGCCCGGCTCGGTCCAGTACTCCCGGCCCCGCACGATCTTGCCGCCGCGAATCGTCCAGAACGACGCCACCCGGAACAGCCCCATCGACTCGTGCGGGACCTCCACCTCGGAGACCACCTCTTCGCCGTCCGCCACGATCCGCAACACCCTGATCGACCAACCCTCCGGATACTCCGCGTTGACGCTCACGTAGTTCTCGCGGCCGACGATCCGCTCGCCGGTGACCGGCCACTCCACGACCAGGTCGTCCGCCAGCAACTCGCCGACTCCGGCCCAGTTCCGGGCTTGCGTGGCGTCCCACAATTTCCGAACGATCTCCGATGGCTCCATGCGCGCATCCTGCCAGCCGGCACTGACAGCACCCGGTTCGAGCCGCCTCCGAGCAGTGATCGGGAAGATCAGGCTTTGACATGCAAGCATTTGCTTGCATGATAGGGCTGTGAGCACCGACATGGACAAGGTCTTCAAAGCCCTGGCCGACCAGACCCGGCGGTACCTGCTGGACCGTCTGCACGAACACAACGGGCAGACGCTGGGCGAGCTGTGCGACCGCCTGGACATGACACGCCAGGCGGCGACACAGCACTTGGGGCTCCTGGAAGCCGCGAACCTGGTCAGCACGGTGCGACGGGGCCGGGAGAAGCTCCACTACCTCAATCCGGTTCCCCTCCACCAGATCCAGGAACGGTGGATCGACAAGTTCGAGCGTCCCCGCCTGAGGGCGCTCAGCGCAGTGAAACAACGAGCGGAGAACGTCATGACCACCAAGCCGTCATTCGTATACGTCGTCTACATCGAGAGCACTCCGGAGAGAGTCTGGAACGCCCTGACCGACGCCGACGCCACCGCGGCGTACTGGGGCCACCGAAACGTCTCCGACTGGCAGGCCGGCTCCACCTGGGAGCACCAGCGCACGGACGGTACGGACACCGCCGACGTCGTCGGCACGGTGGTGGAGAGCGTGCCGCCGAGGCGGCTGGTGACCACCTGGGCCGAACCCCACGGAGACGGGACGGACGAACCCTCCCAGGTCTCCTTCGACATCGAACCGTACGAACAGATCGTCCGGCTCACCGTCACGCACGAGAACCTCAAGGACGAGGCCGAACGGGCCGAGGCCGCCCAGGGCTGGGCAGCGGTGCTCTCCAACCTCAAGTCCTACCTCGAGACCGGCAGTCCCCTCTCCCAGCAGCCCTGGCTCGTCCCGACCCGGTGACGTGCCGCTGGCGAGGGCGCGGGTCGCACACACCCGCGCCCTCACGGGCACAGCCGACACCTCAGCCGTCGCGTTCACTCCACACGCGGCCCGAGGCCGCTCACTCGAACGGGTCGAAGTCCTCGTACTCCCCCAGCGCTTCGTCCCGCTCCGCGTCGCGGTCGCGGCGGCGCTGGGCGGCGGGGCGGGGGGCTTCCATGCGGTGGTCCTCGCCGCGGCGACCCAGCATTTCCGCGCCCGTCGCCATGGCCGGCTCCCAGTCGAAGACGACCGCGTCGTCCTCACCGCCGATGGCGACGCCGTCGCCCTCGCGTGCGCCGGCCTTCATCAACTCGTCCTCGACACCGAGGCGGTTGAGGCGGTCGGCGAGGTAGCCCACCGCCTCGTCGTTGCTGAAGTCGGTCTGGCGGACCCAGCGTTCGGGCTTCTCGCCCTGTACGCGGTAGAGGCCGTCCTCTTCCTTGGTAACCGTGAAGCCCGTGTCGTCCACGGCCTTCGGGCGGATGACGATGCGCGTCGTCTCCGTCGCGGGACGGGCCGCACGGGCCTCGTCGATGATCTTGCCGAGGGCGAAGGAGAGTTCCTTGAGGCCGTGCCGGGAGACGGCCGAGACCTCGAGGACTTGATGGCCGCGGGCCTCCAGGTCCGGCCGGATGATATCGGCGAGATCCTGACCGTCGGGGATGTCGACCTTGTTGAGTACGACGACGCGCGGACGGTCGTCCAGGCCGCCGTACTGCGCCAGTTCCGCCTCGATGATGTCCAGGTCGGAAACCGGGTCGCGGTCGGATTCGAGGGTCGCGCAGTCCAGGACGTGCACCAGCACCGAGCAGCGCTCGACGTGCCGCAGGAACTCCAGGCCGAGCCCCTTGCCCTCGCTCGCGCCCGGGATCAGACCGGGCACGTCGGCCATCGTGAAGACCGTCGAACCGGCCGTGACGACACCCAGGTTGGGAACGAGCGTGGTGAAGGGATAGTCGGCGATCTTCGGCTTGGCGGCCGAAAGGACCGAGATGAGAGACGACTTGCCCGCCGACGGGTAGCCGACGAGGGCCACATCGGCGACCGTCTTCAGCTCCAGCACGATGTCGCGCGCCTTGCCGGGCTCGCCGAGCAGCGCGAAACCGGGGGCCTTGCGGCGCGGCGAGGCCAGCGCCGCGTTGCCGAGGCCGCCGCGGCCCGCCTGGCCGGCGACGAAGACGGTGCCCTTGCCGACCATGTCGGCAAGGACCTCGCCCTTCTTGTCCAGGACGACGGTGCCGTCCGGTACGGGCAGGACGAGGTCCTTGCCGTCCGCGCCGGAACGGTGGTTGCCCTCGCCGGGCTTGCCGTTGGTGGCCTTGCGGTGCGGGCTGTGGTGGTAGTCGAGCAGGGTGGTCACGTCGGGGTCGACGACGAGGACGACGTCGCCGCCGCGCCCGCCGTTGCCGCCGTCCGGGCCGCCCAGCGGCTTGAACTTCTCCCGGTGCACGGAGGCACAGCCGTGGCCTCCGTTACCCGCGGCGACGTACAGCTCGACGCGGTCCACGAAGGTGGTCATGAGGGGTGCCTCCTTGGGATGCCCCTGGGGCACTCCCCCTGGGCCTGCGGCCCGGGGGGACCCCCACCCGGCGAAGCCAGGGGGGAAGCCAGGGGGCGTGACGATCGGTTCTCGTGCTCTGTGTGCCAACGCACCGAGGGCGGACCCGCTTCCCGTGCGTACGAGCGGGTCGTACGCACGGAGCGGAGGTCCGCCCTCGGTGACGCGTTGCTGCGCTACTGGTCCGGCTGATTACTCAGCGGCCGGTACGACGTTGACGACCTTGCGGCCGCGGCGGGTGCCGAACTGCACCGCACCGGCGTCCAGCGCGAACAGCGTGTCGTCGCCGCCACGGCCGACGCCCGCGCCCGGGTGGAAGTGGGTGCCGCGCTGGCGGACCAGGATCTCACCGGCGTTGACGACCTGACCGCCGAAGCGCTTCACGCCGAGGTACTGGGCATTGGAGTCGCGACCGTTCCGGGTGGACGATGCGCCCTTCTTGTGTGCCATCTCAGCTCAGTCCTTACTTCTTCTTGGCCGGGGTCGGGATACCGGTGATCTTCAGCGCGGTGTGCAGCTGGCGGTGACCGATCCGCTTCTTGTAGCCGGTCTTGTTCTTGTACTTCTGGATCCGGATCTTGTCGCCCTTGTGGTGATCCACCACCTCGGCCGCGACCTTGACCCCGTCCAGCACCCACGGGTCGCTGGTGACCGAGTCACCGTCCACAACGAGCAGGGTCGAGAGCTCGACGGTGTCGCCGACCTTGCTCTCGGGAAGACGGTCGACCTCGATGACGTCGTCCACAGCTACCCGCTGCTGACGGCCGCCGGTGCGCACGATTGCGTACACGCGGTTCTCTCTCTCGCTCGCTACGGAACCCCTGACGCCAGCCGCTCGGCGCGACCCCGGAGACATCCGGGAACACGGTCTGATCCGAGTGGATTGAGCGGCCTCTCCCCGGCGAAATGCCTCGGGAGGGATTTGCTCAGGAGCGCGACGCATCCCGATGACACGCCGACAGTCAAGGCTACGGGGCGCCGGGCGCCCTGGTCAAACCGGTGCGGAGCCCCCTGGCCGGGGGCTCCGCGCGCCGGTCTGCGGAGTGTCAGTCCTCGGTTGCCGGGGCCGACACCGAGGAGGACGTGTCCTGTTCGGCCGCCGCGGTCTTCTTCGACCCCGAGGAAGCCGACTTCTTCGCCGGGGCCTTCTTGGCCGTCTTCTTCGCCGCGCCATCCTTGTCGGCGGAGGCCTTCTTGGCGGGAGCCTTCTTCGCCGCCGCCTTCTTCGGCGCCTTCTTCGCCGTTCCGGACTCCTCACCCGCGGACTCGTCGGAGGTGACCACGGTGGTGGCCGCCTCGTCCGATGCCGCCGCCGACGGCGGTCCGGCCGGGGCCGACACGCTGCGGGTGGCCCGGCGGCGCGCACGTACGGGGGCGGCGCCGGCCGACGGCTCCGTCACCGGCTGCGGCGCCGGCTCCGGCTCCGGTGCCCGGTCATCGGCCTTGGGTGCGACGACCGTGACCACACCCTCATCCGCGGCGGCGGACGGCGAACCCGCCGGAGCCGACGCCTTACGGCTGGCCCGGCGCCGCGGACGCACCGGAGCTGCCTCCGTCACCGGCTCCGTCACCGGCCGCGGCGCAGCCTCGGGCTCGGGCTCCGCTGCCTGCCGCTCGTCCGGCTTCGGCGCGACGACCGTGACCACGCCCTCGTCCGCGGACGCGGACGGCGAACCCGCCGGAGCCGACGC
>NZ_JBOHCV010000673.1:0-2991 GCF_050698815.1 Streptomyces sp. | reverse complement strand
GTGCTGCTGTGCGGCCGGGACGAACGGCTGCGCCGCCGGGCCGCCTCGGTGCCCGGGGCGCTGGCCCTGGGCTGGGTGGCGGAGATGGCCGGCCTGATGTCGGCGGCACACGCGCTGGTCGACAACGCGGCCGGACAGACCGCCGCGCAGGCCCTGGCCGCCGGCCTGCCGGTGATCGGCTACCGGCCGCTCCCCGGTCACGGCGCCGAGGGCGTACGGGCGATGGCCGCGGCCGGCCTGTCCGAACACGCTCACTGCCCTGAAGAGCTGGCCGCGTCGGTGGACCGGCTCGCCCGGCCGGGGTCGGCACGTCAGAGCCGCATCGCGCTGGGCAAGGCGGCCTTCCGGTCGGACGCGGCGCAGTGGATCACGGAACTCGCCCTGGCCGGGGTACGGGCCTGACCGGCCGTTTTGTCCGGTCCGGACAGGGAACCTGGAACCGATGAGCGAACACGAGCGTTCCCGCACCGTGGCGGCCCTTCCGGAGGTGGTCTTCGAGCAGGCGTCCGACGTCGGCCAGATCGACACGTGGCTGCCGCGGGAGCTGCACGTACGGCCCGGAGAACCGCCCGGCGTCACCGTGCACGACGACGACACCGGACGGGACGCGGAGGCGCTGCTCCGCGCCCGGCGGGATCAGCTCCGCCTGGAGTGGGGTACGCGGGAGGACGCGCGCTACGGGGGCTGGCTTCAGGTGGAGGGGATCGGCGGTGGTGCGAGCCAGGTCACGGTGCACCTGTCCTTCTTCGACGAGGGGCACGCTCCCGCCGACAACGAGGTGACAGTGGCACTGGACGAGAGCCTGGACCGGTTGGCCGAACAGGTCCGCCTGCGGGCCGACCGGGCCGGCTAGGGGACGCGGTCGGATATCTCAGCCGCCACCCTGCCCGTCTCCGTCGGGGGCGATCAACGCGACCCAGCCGTAGGGGAGTTCCTCGCCGTCGACGGTGACCGCCTCGACGGTACGTGTGCGCGGGTCGATGTCCGCCTCCACCCCTTCGCCCGCGTAGCGCGGGTAACCCGACGCGCCCTGCGCGCCCGTCGCCCGTACGCTCATGACGCGCAGCTCGGGTCCGTGTTCCGGGTGACCCTCGATGTCGGCGATCTGGGGCTTCAGGACGATGTCGAAGTGCGACTCATCAGCGGCCATGATCCGACGATAAGCCCGGCCGTCCGGCCCCGCCTCCCGCCGCTCCGGGAAGCCTGAGGGTGCGGGCCGCGGGGCGTCGGCCCCGGCCCGCACCGGTCAGGTCCGGTCAGGCCAGCAGCCGCTGCCAGTCGGACGGGGCGAGCGCGCCGGTGGACGCCGCCTTGTCGCCGCCGGCGCTCAGCAGCGTGCTGACGGCGTCGGCGACGTCGCCGTTCCCGGACGCCTGCGCCGTCGGGGTGATCAGCGGCCAGATGTCCGAGCCGAGATAGCCGGTCTCGTCCACCAGGCTGTGGTGCGTGGCCGAACAGGTGTGCCGCTCGATGCCGTGCGCGTCCGCCAGCGTGGCCACCGCCTGCTTGGTGGCCGTACCGAAGAAGCCGTCCACGGGCACCGCGCTGAACCCCTTCGCGCGCAGCAGGTGCTGGGCTGCCCGCACCTGCGGTCCGATGGCCCCGGGCCGCAGCAACGGCCAGGTGAGCAGTTCGGGGGGCGGTGCCAGGCCGAGTTCCCTGGAGACGTCCTCGCGCAGTTCCTTCAGCCGCTTGTAGAGCACATCGCCGGGGCACTCGGTGGAGTTGAAGTCCCGGTGGCCGCGGATGTTCTTCATCCGCGTCCCGTACTGGTCCGCGATCCAGGCGACCAGTGGGACCAGTGAGTTCCACAGCGCTTTCGGCACGTTGACCTTGCTGTAGATGCCTTCGTTCTCGATTCCGATGACCTTGCTGTTGTAGCCGCCGACGTTGGCGCCCTGCACGTGGCGCCCGCCGTCGCGCACGGCGGACAGGCTGCGGTGCCGTCCTTCGAGCCGGTACCCGCCGCGGGTGTTGGTGAACTGCTGGCCGGAGTCGGACCAGCCGTTGTGGTCCATGTGGTAGCGCTGGATGGCCCGGCAGATCTTCTTCGCGTGTGCCAGTGAGTAGTCGCGGCTGTTGGCGTCCGCGGTGTGGTGGATGACGATGTACGTGGGGCGGTGGTCCAGGACGACGATGGGGCTGGAGGGCGACCGGGCGCCCCACTGGGCGGTGCTGTAGATGCGCGGCTGGGCGGCTCTGGCGCCCGTCTGGGCGGCGTTCGCGGTGCCTGCGGTGCTCAGGCCAATGGCGCCCGCGGCGGAGGCGGCCAGGCCACCGCGCAGCAGCACGCGGCGGTCGAAGTCCGGCTGTGCAGCCATCTCGGTCTCCTTTGGGGGTGGGAACGAAGGCTTGCTCGCCCGGAGTCCCGTCACCGGTGCGCCCACACCCGCCGGAGGAACAGGGGGCTTCGCTCCTCCCACGGGCCCGAGATCGGTTCCGTGCCCGGCCAGTAAGACAGCAGGTCATGTACGCGACAACCCCATGGGAGCAACCCGCGGAGATTTTCTCGGAGTTGAGAAGGAAACCGGGGCCGCGAATCGCCTGTAGCGGCGCGAACCGGACCCCGGCTCCCGCTTGCCTGTCCGGATGCCGGGACTCCGGTCAACGCTCCAGCTGGAATGTCGCGATCTCCCAGGCCCGCAGCTCCACCGCGAACCCACCGCCGCTGACGGCGAGTTGCTCGCCGGGGTTGCCGAGCAGGTCGCAGCGGCGCGCCGCGCGCAGGCCCGGCAGCGCGAGAGCGGCCGGTCCGGCGTGCGGTGTCTGGGCGCACAGACGCACTTCGAGCCGGCCGTCCCGTTCCCGTGGGGAGCTGAGCACCACTCCGGTGCCCTCGACCCGCAGCCCCTCCGCGCTCCCCGGAAGAACGGTGCCCGCCGCGGCGGTGCCCGGCAGCGCGACGAGCGGGTGCCGGAAGGACTCGGCGGCCGCGTGGACGCCCGCCTCGTGCCACTCTCCGGTGTACGGCAGCAGGGCGAAGGTGACCGT
>NZ_JBOHCV010000672.1:0-2516 GCF_050698815.1 Streptomyces sp. | reverse complement strand
TCCTGTGGCGGCGCCAGGATTCGAACCTGGGAAGGCTGAGCCGGCAGATTTACAGTCTGCTCCCTTTGGCCACTCGGGCACACCGCCTGGGATTGCTGCCCGGACCCGCTCAGGGCGGTGCTCCGCGGCAACGGGGTAAACCATACCCGATGACCGGGGGTGGTTCGCCACTCCGTTGATCAGGGGTGAGAGCGGCCCGTAGTGGCTAGGCTGACCGGGCGGTTCGGTCGCGGACCGCGTCTCTGACGGATCTACCCACGAGGAGCCAACTCACCATGGCCGACTCCAGTTTCGACATCGTCTCGAAGGTCGAGCGGCAGGAGGTCGACAACGCCCTCAACCAGGCCGCCAAGGAGATCTCGCAGCGCTACGACTTCCGGGGTGTGGACGCCTCGATCGCGTGGTCAGGTGAGCGGATCGAGATGCGGGCCAATGCCGAGGAGCGGGTGAACGCCGTCCTCGACATCTTCCAGTCCAAGCTGATCAAGCGCGGGATCTCGCTGAAGGCCCTGGACGCGGGCGAGCCGCAGGCGTCCGGCAAGGAGTACAAGATCAGCGCGAGCTTGAAGGAGGGCATCGGACAGGACGATGCCAAGAAGATCGCGAAGGTCATCCGGGACGAGGGGCCGAAGGGCGTGAAGGCCCAGGTGCAGGGCGACGAGCTGCGGGTGTCCTCGAAGAGCCGCGACCACCTGCAGGACATCATCGCGCTGGTGAAGGGCAAGGACTTCGAATTCCCGGTGCAGTTCGTCAACTACCGCTGACGAGCCGTTCTGAGACCTGCAAGGACGTTGTGGTGCGTGCTTCGCAGCCAGCGCGGGCACATCGCCGAGGGCGGCCTCGACAGCGGCCCTCGGCGTGTCCCCGCGCGCCGAGCCGGTGCTTGATGAGCAGCGCTGCGTGGAAGGACCGCAGGTCGTACCGCCATCATCCGCCCCGTAAGTGAACTCAGAGCGATTCGCCTGGCCTCAGATACCGGTAGCCGCTGTCGGTCTCTTCGGCGAGCCAGCGGTTGACGCTGCTGAGGCCACGTTCGTTGATTTGGCCGTCGTGGATGGCGAACGCCCGCTGGGGTTTGACCGCGTTGACGAAGTCGATCGCCTCCGCCGTCTTCATCCACGACCCCTGGGCCGGAACCAGGAGCGTCTCGATCGGCTGCTGGGGCACGTGCAGCGAGTCCCCCGGGTGGTAGATCGCCTCATCGACGATGTAGCCGAGGTTCGCGCAGTCCGGTTGGCCGGCATGGACGAACGCATGACGACCACCGACAGCCCGTACGCGGAAGCCGCCGACGGTGAACTCGGCGGAGGAGGACACCCCGATGACCTCCAGCCCTGGGATGTTCGCTTCGCCGGGGGCGTAGACCGGCACGCCCAGCCCGGCCAGACGGAGGACATCGATGTGGTCGGCGTGTTCGTGAGTAACCAGCACGGCGTCCGCGCCGGTCAAGGCAGCCGGCTCGCTCCACGTCCCGGGATCGATGACCAGTACGCGGCCATCCCGTTCAAGTCGTACACATGCGTGCGTGTATTTCGTGATCCGCATGGCCCATAAACGTACTCGACAACGAATCGGCCGGAGGGGTCAGCGGCCGCCCGCCATGCGTTCCAGGCGGGCGATCCGCTGGTGCATCGGCGGGTGGGTGGAGAAGAGGCGGGCTGTGCCCGCGCCGCGGCGGAACGGGTTCGCGATCATCAGGTGGCTCGCGGTCTCCAGCCTCGGCTCCGGCGGCAGCGGCAGCTGCCGGGTGCCGGCTTCCAGCTTGCGCAGGGCCGAGGCCAGAGCGAGCGGATCGCCGGTGAGCTGGGCACCGGCCGCGTCGGCCTCGTACTCGCGGGAGCGGGAGACGGCCAGCTGGATGACGACGGCGGCCAGCGGGCCCAGGATCATGAGCATGAGCATCCCGGCCAGGCCGGGCCCGTCGTCGTCGTCGCCGCGCCCGAAGGGGATCAGCCAGGCGAAGTTGACGAGGAACATCACCACGGAGGCGAGAGCGCCGGCGACTGAGGAGATGAGGATGTCGCGGTTGTAAACGTGGCTCAGCTCGTGACCGATGACACCGCGCAGCTCACGCTCGTCGAGGAGGCGGAGGATTCCGTCGGTGCAGCACACGGCCGCGTTGCGGGGGTTACGGCCGGTGGCGAAGGCGTTCGGCGCCTGGGTCGGCGAGAGGTACAGGCGCGGCATCGGCTGCCGGGCGGCCGTGGACAGTTCGCGGACCATGCGGTAGAGCTCCGGCGCCTCGAACTCGCTGACGGGGCGGGCCCGCATGGCGCGCAGCGCGATCTTGTCGCTGTTCCAGTACGCGTACCCGTTGGTGCCCACCGCGATGAGCAGGGCGACGACCAGGCCCGTACGTCCGAAGAAGCCGCCGATGACGATGATGAGGGCGGACAGTCCCCCGAGGAGCAGGGCTGTCCTCAGCCCGTTGTGCCGGTGCACAGTACGCCCTCCAGGTAGTGCGCAGGGGAACCCTGAGGCGGGTGGTCATGCCACCTGTCCGGTGGACCCTCACG
>NZ_JBOHCV010000671.1:0-8200 GCF_050698815.1 Streptomyces sp. | reverse complement strand
GGCATGGTGTCCCACAGCAGCACCTGCTCGACCCGCTCGCCCATGCCGGTGAGCAGCTGGGCGGCCTCCAGCGCGATCGTCCCGCCCAGCGAGTAGCCGCCGATCCGGTACGGGCCGTGTGGTGCGGCACGGCGGATGAGGCGGACGTAGTGCCGGGCCATCGCCGGGATGGTGGTCAGGGAGTCCGCCAGGGCGACCGGGTACCCGATGCCGTACACCGGGCTCGGATCGGTGCTGTGCGCGGCCAGGGCGTGGGCGAAGAAGACCGTGCCGCCCGAGGGGTGGATCAGGAACACGGGTCGGTGTGTCCCGTCGGCCGGGCCGGACGGGTCGGTGGGGTCGGTGGGGCGGCCCTCCTTGATCAGCACCATCGACGTGTCGTCGTCGTGCGGAGCCCCGTACCACTGCGCCACCCGCCGGGGCGTGCGCAGGCTGGTGAACTGCTCCAGCGTCAGCTGTCCGTCCAGCCGCTCGCACAGCTCGTCCACGACGTCGATGGCGTGCAACGAGTCGCCGCCCAGGGCGAAGTAGTCGTCGTCCGCGCCGACGGAGTCGACGCCGAGGCGGGTGCGGAAGACCTCGGCCGCCGTCTCGACCGCGCTCCTGGTGGTCGCCGCGGCCGACTGCTCCCGGTCCGCGCCCGCGGGCTGCTTCGCCTCCAACGGCTCCCCCGCGTCCCGCTCGATCCAGTGGCGTACCCGGCGCAGCCGCACTCCCGGCAGCCGGATCTTCCGCGCCTCGCCTACGTCGCCGATCCCGCCGTCCCGGTCGCCGGGAGGCCCGAACCGCCCCTCGTAGACCTCCCGCAGCCCCCGTACCGCCTCCTCCACGGTGGCCGCCCGCACGGTGGCGCGGTGCGCCAGCGGGAGGCGGCCGTGCGTCAGCGTGTACGCGAGATCGTCCAGCCTCGTCGTCCCGTGGTCGCGCTCCAGGTGGGCGATCAGGTCTCTCGCGGCCTCGCGGACGCGCTCCTCGTCCGGCGCCGAGAGCCGCAGCACGTACGCGCCGCCGTCCGCCGGGGCCGCCCCCCGGGCGGGTGGGTCCGGGGCTCGCGTCAGCACGCAGTGCGCGTTGGTGCCGCCGATGCCGAGCGAGGTGACCGCGGCGGCGCGGATTGGCGACACGGTGGCCCGGGTGAGGTGGGGTTGGATGGTGAACGGCGTTTCCGGCAGCCGCAGTTCGGGGTTGGGCTCGGCGAAGTTGGCCTGCGGCGGGATGGTCTGGTGGTGCAGCACCAGGGCCGTCTTGATCAGCCCGGTGATGCCCGCCGCCGCGTCCAGGTGGCCGATGTTCGCCTTGACGCTGCCCAGCGCGCACTCGCCGGGCGGGTCGCCGGTGCGCTCGTACGCGAGGTGCAGGGCCGCGACCTCGATGGGGTCGCCGAGATACGTACCCGTGCCGTGAGCCTCGACGTAGCCGATCGTGGACGGGGACACGCCGGAGGCGTCCAGGCAGCTGCGGATGACCTCGTCCTGGCCGACGGTGCTCGGCGCGCTGTAACCCGCCTTCGCGGAACCGTCGTTGTTGACCGCCGTGCCCGCGATGAGCGCGTAGACGTGGTCGCGGTCGGCGAGCGCGTCGTCGAGGCGCTTGAGCACGACGACCCCGCAGCCGCTGCCGCGCACCATGCCCGAGGCCGCCGCGTCGAACGGCCGGCAGTGCCCGTCCCGCGCGTACGTACCGCCCGCCTGGTACCGGTAGCCGACGGTCTGCGGGGTGAACACGCTGACCCCGCCCGCCACCGCGACATCGCACCGCCCGTACCGCAGCGCGGCGCACGCCTGGTCCACGGCCACCAGCGAGCTGGAGCAGGCCGACTGCACGCTGACGCTCGGGCCGTGCAGGTTCAGCGCGTAGGAGGCGCGGGTGGCGAGGAAGTCCTTGTCGTTGCCGAGCAGCACCGGATACGTGAACGCCTGGTCGCGGAAGTCCGCCGAGCGGAGCACATGGTGCAGCAGGTACGAGCTGAGACTGGCGCTGCCGAACACGCCGACGCGTCCGCCGTACGCGGTGGGCGGCGTGCCCGCGTCCTCCAGCGCCGCCCATACGGACTCGAGGAAGATCCGGTGCTGCGGGTCGATGAGCCGGGCCTCGCCGGGCGTGATGCCGAAGAACGCCGCGTCGAAATCCTCGATGCCCGTCAGGTCGGCGGCGTAGGGCAGATAGTCCGGGTCCTCGACCAGGTGCTCGGGCACGCCGGCGGAGCGCAGTTCGGCGGCCGAGAAGCGGCGCACCGCCTCGGTGCCGGACGACAGCATCGACCACAGTGCGTCGACGTCTTCGGCCCCGGGGAAGCGGCCCGCCATGCCGATGACCGCCATCGGCGGCGCGGTCCGCCCCTTCGGCGTGCTCGGCACGCTCGGCGCGGTGTCGGCCGTCACCGCGGCTCACCGGCCTTCTCCCGTACGTACAACTCGTGCACGTGTGCGGCGTACGTGCTCAGGGTGGGGTGGCTGAACAGGTCGATCATGCGGAGCCCGGACAGCCCGAAGCGCTCGGCGACGCGCTGATGGATCAGGGTGACGTGCAGCGACGCGCCGCCGATGTCGAAGAGGCGCTCGTCGGGGCCGAGGGTGTCGAGCGTGACGACGTCGCGCCAGATCGCGCCGATCTGCTCCTGTACGGACGCGAGGCTCTCGGCGCCCTCTTCCGGCGGCCCTTCCTCCGGCGCCCCCTCCGGCGCTCGCCGCTGTGCGCGTGCCTGTGCCTGTACGACGGCGGGGGCCGGCAGGGCGGCCCGGTCGGTCTTGCCGCCCTCGGTGACCGGGAAGCGCTCCAGCGCCGTGAACACCCGGGGCACCATGTACGCCGGCAGCCGGGCGGCGGCCACCTCGGTCAGCTCGCGTGCGGGGATCTCGTCTCCCCGCGTGGAGGTGTAGTAGGCGGCGAGGTAAGGGCTGCCGGGCCGGTCCTCGCGCCGGGTGACGACGGCGTGGGCGACGTCCGGGTGCGTGCGCAGCGCGGCCTCGATGTCGCCGGGCTCCACCCGGTAGCCGTACAGCTTCAGCTGCCCGTCGACCCGGCCCACGTAGTCGATGGCGCCGTCGGGACGCCAGCGGGCGAGGTCGCCGGTGCCGTAGAGCAGCTCCCCGTGACCGTCGCCGAACGGGTCCTCGGTGAAGCACGCGGCGGTCAGCTCCGGGCGGTCCAGATAGCCGTCGGCGAGGCCGGGTCCGCCGAGGTGGAGTTCGCCGACGACGCCGACGGGGACCGGCTGCCGGGCCGCGTCGAGGATGCGGGCCCGGGTGCCGGGGACCGGGCGCCCGATCGGAACGGGTTCGGTGACCTGGTCCGGACCGGTCAGGACGTGATGGGTGGCGTACGTGGTGGCCTCGGTCGGACCGTAGCCGTTGATCAGGCGCAGGCCCGGATTGGCTTCGAGTACGGCGGTGGCGAGGGCGGGGTTCAGCACCTCACCGCCCGCGATGAGGGTGCGCAGGCCGGCCAGCGAGGAGGGGTCCTCCTCGGCCTGACGGTGCAGCAGCGCGGTGGGCATGTCGCCGTGCGTGATGCCGTGCCGGGTGATGAGCGAGGCGATCTGTCCGGCCGTCACGGTGCCTTCCGGGGCGAGGACGAGCCGCGCCCCGTTGACGAGCGTGCCCCAGATGTCGAAGGTCACCATGTCGAAGGAGAGCGAGGCCACCAGCAGCAGCCGGGTGCCGGGATCGATCCCGGCCCAGCCGGGCGCGCCGAGGGCGAGGTCGGCGACGGCGCGGTGCGGTATCCGGACGCCCTTGGGCTGCCCGGTGGAGCCCGAGGTGTAGATCACGTACGCGATGTCCTCGCCGGTGACGGCCACGGCGGGGGCGCGGGCCGGGCTGTCCCCGATCGCCTCGCGGTCGTCGTGGAGGAGGTCCGGGGTGAGGCTGAGGAGGAGACCGGCGTCCTCGGCCATGAAGGAGAGCCGTTGTTCGGGGTAGGCCGGGTCGAGCGGTACGTAGGCGCCGCCGGTCTTGAGCACCGCGAGGAAGGCGACGACCGCGTCGGTGCCGCGGGGCAGGCAGACGCCGATACGGGAACCGGGCTCGGCCCCGCGCTCGGCGAGGTAGTGGGCCAACTGGTCGGCCCGTCGCACCAGTTCGCGGTAGCTGAGCTCTTCGCCGTCCGTCACCAGGGCCGGCGCGTCCGGGGTCCGTACGGTCCAGCGGTCGACCAGTTCGTGCACGCCGCGGTCCGGCACGGCCTCTTCGGCCTCGAAGGCACCCTCGTGTTCACCGAGGAAGGCGTCACCCCCGAAGGAGGCTTCACCCCCGAAGGAGGCGAAGGCAGTGAGTATCCGGGCCTGTTCGGCCCCGGTCAGCATCGGCAGCTCCGTGACGGGGACGTCCGGCTCGGCGGCCGCCGACTCCAGCAGCGTACGGAAGTGGCCCAGCAGCCGCTCGACGGTCGCCGCCCGGAACAGGTCCGTGCGGTACTCCGCCGTCAGCCGCAGGCCGCCCTCGCCTTCGGCGTCCGGGATCAGGTTGACCGTCAGGTCGAACTTGGCGATGCCGGTGTCGTAGTACTCGAAGGTCGACTCGACGCCCGCGAAGGTCATCCGGTGCCGGTAGATGTCCTCCGGCACCAGGCACACCTGGAGGTAGGGGTTCTCCGCCGCACCACTGGCACCACCGGCACCACCCTCACCACCGGCGCCGCTCGCGTCCGCCACCACGAGTCCGTAGGGCACCCGTTGGTGGGTGTAGGCGTCGGTGACGGTCTGCCGGGTCCGGGCGAGCAGCTGCCGGAAGGTCGGCGCACCGCCCAGATCCGCGCGGAGCGGCAGCGTGTTGAGGTAGTAGCCGACCGAGCGGGCGGTCCCGGGCTGGTCGCGGCCGGAGAACGGCGCGCCCACGACCACGTCGTCGGTGCCGCAGTACCGGGACAGCAGGAGGTGGAAGGCGGCGAGGAACGCGTTGTACGGGGTCGCCCCGGTGGCATGGGCCAGCGCGTCGACGCGTTCGGTCAGTTCGCGCGGGAGGCGCCCGCGCACGAGTGCGCCGTCGCCGGAAGGGGTCTCCGGGCGGGGGAAGTCGGTCGGCAGGTCCATGGTCTCCGGCAGACCCGTCAGTGCCTCCCGCCAGTACGCGAGGTCCTCCTCGGCGTGGCCTCCGGCGATCAGCGCGTGCTGCCAGAGCGCGAAGTCGGCGTACTGACTCGGGGGCGGGTCGAGCCCGGCGTCCCGCTGCTCGGTGTTCGCGGTGTACAGCGCGGACAGTTCGTCGAAGAGGATGTCCGCCGAGCCGCCGTCGAACACGCTGTGGTGCAGGGACAGCACCAGCAGATGCTCCTCGTCGCCGCACCGCAGCAGGCGGGACCGCAGGTGCGGACCGGTGGCCGGGTCGAAGGGTTCCCGTACGGCCTGCCGTACGGCTCGCTCCACCGCTCCGGCCCGTTCCGGGGCGGGGACCGTGCGCAGATCCTGGACGGTCAGTTCGGGCGGGGTGGCCGGGCGGACCTCCTGCCGCAGTTCGCCGTCGCTCATCACCAGATCGGTACGGAGCGCTTCGTGCCGCTCGACGATGGTGGCGACGGCCCCGGCGAGCGCGCCGGCGTCCAGGGGGCCGCGCAAGCGCAGGGTGAGCGGCTCGTTGTAGACGGTGCTTCCGGGGTGCAGCGCGTCGTGGAACCAGAGTCCGCGCTGCCCGTAGGTGGCGGGAACGGGTTCGCCCGGCCGTGCGGCCCGCATCGGCGGGGGACCGCGCCACGCCTGCTGCCCGGCGGCGGCCGGCGTCGCCTCGGCCAGCGCCTCGTCGACCACGGTCTGGAGATCCTCGAGGTCGTCCGTCAGCAGGATGTCGATCACCCGTACGGGCTTGCCGAGGCGGCTGGTGAGGGCGGCCGCCATCCGGCCCGCGGCGAGCGAGTCGCCGCCGTTGGCCAGGAAGGAGATCGCCGGGTCGGGTGTGCCCGTGCCGAGCACCTCGTACCACAGGCGCAGCAACTCGGGCTCGATGTCGTGGTGTTGCGGGTGCGGCTCACCGGGCCGCGAGGGGAGAGCGGTCGCGGGCGGCTCGGCCTCCCCGGCCGTCTCCGCCGCCTCGGCCAGGGCCTTCCTGTCGATCTTTCCGTGCCCGGTCAGCGGGAACGCGTCGCGCTCCACCACCCGGTGCGGTACGGCGTACCAGGGCAGCCGCTCCCGGAGCCGCTTGCGCACGTCGGACAGGACGAGGTGGGCGCCGGGCGCCGCGATGACGTACGCGAGGAGCTGCTCGGCGCCCGCGCCGGTGCCCTCGCGGGCCGGTCGCTTGAGCACGACCGCCTGGCCGAGACCGGGGTGTTCGAGCAGCGCGTGCTCGACGTCGCCCGGCTCCACCCGGTAGCCGCGTACCTTCATCATGTCGTCGGTGCGGCCGAGGAAGGTGTGGACGCCGTCGGCGTCCGCCCGGACGATGTCCCCCGTCCGGTAGTACGGCAGCCGCGTCCCGTCGGGGGCCGTCCGCCGGTAGAAGGCGGGCCGCTCGCCCTGCTCGGCGCGGATGTACCGGCCGACTCCCGCCCCGCCGATGTGGAGTTCACCCCGTACGGCACCGTCGGAGCCTGCCGGACCAGCCGTTCCCGCCGCCGTGCCCGCTGCCGCCTCAGCTGCTTCCGCGGGTGCTGCCGGCGGCTCCGCGAGTGGCTCCACCAGCAGGTCGGTCGCGCGGATCGCGGTGCCGATGGGGGTACGTTCCGGGCCCTCGTCCCGCTCGCTCACCTCGTACATCGACACGCACACGGCGGCCTCGGTGGGGCCGTAGCCATTGATCAGGGTGAGGTCGGGCAGGGCGCGCTTGATCTCGCCCAGCAGGCCGCGCGGGATCGGCTCGACGGCGACGATCATCCGCCGCAGGGACCGCAGATCGAGCCCGTGGCGCAGGCCCTCGGCCATCGCCGGGAGGAAGGCCGCCGGGACGTAGGCGTGGGCGATGTGCTCGTCGGCCAGCCAGTCGGCGAAGTCCGCGGGGTGCCAGCGCCGGGCGTCCGGTGTGACGACGAGTTCGCCGCCCGTGGTCAGCGAGGTCCAGGCCTCCAGCACCGCCGCGTCGAACCCCGGGCTCGCACACGTGCTGTACCGGCTGCGCGGCGGAAGCGCGCGGCGGGCCACGCACTCGTCCATGAGATTCACGATGCCGTGGTGCTGGATCACGATGCCCTTGGGGCTCCCGGTCGACCCCGAGGTGTAGATGACGTACGCGTCGTCCCCGGCCACCCGGGTCGAGTCACCCCAGGTTCCGGCCGTCACCTGTGGCTGCGGGCCGGGCCCGACCGGGTCGGCGGCGGCGCCTGGTCCGTCGTCCGGTCCGTCGCCGCCGATCACCGCGGCGGGCGCGGCGTCGGCGAGGATGCGGTCGATCCGGTGCTGGGGGTAGGCCAGGTCGACGGGCAGATACGGCTTGCCGCAGCGCATCGCCGCCAGGGCCGCGGCGACCTGCTGAGGACCGGGTTCGAGGAGAGTGGCGACCGGTCCCGGCCGGCCGGCGGTGAGGGGGGCCAGCCGGGCGGCGAGCGCGTGGGACGCGTCTGACAGCGTCCCGTAGGTCACGGCCGCCCGGTCCGTCCGTACGGCGACCGCCGACGGGTCACGCTCCGCTGCTGCGTCGAAGCGGCGCAGCAGCGTGTCCGGCTGCTCTGCGGCGATGGTTGCCTGTTGTGTCGTCATAGAGACGTCTCGCACGGGTTGCACGGGTTATTACAAAAAGCAGTGCAGTGCAGTCACATGAATCAGGCTATAGACGGTCAATACCCTCATTATATTCTAGCTCGAACCAGACCACCTTCCCGGCGGTGATGGACCGCGCCCCCCATTGCTGGGCGATCTCGCCGACCAGTGTCAGGCCCCGCCCCAGCTCGCCCTCGGCGGTCACCTGGCCCCGGTGCGGCAGCCGCTCGTCGCCGTCCGCGACCTCGACCACCAGGGTCCCGCCCTTGGACATCTGGAGCTCGATCTCTCCGCGTGCGTGCCGGACCGCGTTCGTGACGAGTTCGCTCATCAGCAGCTGGGCCGGTTCCGTGAGCGCTTCCAGCCCCCAGTCCCGCAGCGTCCCGCGGACCAGTGACCGGGCGTAGGAGACGGATTTGGGCTCCGAGGGCACCCGCCAGCGGGCGGACCGGTGCTGGGGCATGGCCGGCGCCCGCGCCATGAGCACCGCCAAGTCGTCGTCAGCAGCGGGTTCCTTGAGCTCGGCGACCATGTCGTCGCACCACTGCTGCATCGAGTGACCGGAGGGCTCCGGTGCGG
>NZ_JBOHCV010000670.1:0-3733 GCF_050698815.1 Streptomyces sp. | reverse complement strand
GCCTGCGCCCTCCGCGCCCGCCGCCCCGCGCGTACGGCCGCGGGCGGGGCGGGAGGGAACCGGCGGGAGCTGGCCCTTGAGCGGCCCCCACTCGTTGGGGTCGGGCACGCCGGGCGGCAGCATCTGGCGGCGCTTCGGACCGCCGTGCCCGGACTCGCCGGGCTCCTTCGCCCCGGGCCATGCCTTGGCGACGCGCGCGGCGAGCACGAAGTCCTTGCGCAGCGGATGCCCCTCGAAGGCGTCGGGCAGCAGCAGCGGCGCGAGGTGCGCGTGACCGGTGAAGTCCACTCCGAACATCTCGTGGGTCTCCCGCTCGTGCCAGGCAGCGCCCGCGTAGACCCCGGTCGCGGTGGGGAGTACGGGCGTCTCGTGCGGCACGGTCGTGCGGAGCAGCAGCCGGCGCACGGCGCCGCCCGGCGCCGGGGGCAGCGCGACGACGTGTGCGCAGACGCGGAACCCGGTCCCGGGTTCGTCCACGGCGCTCAGCCAGTCGAAGAAGCCGCAGCCGAGCACGTCCCGGGCCGCTTCCAGGGCCGGGATCCAGGATGCGGCGGGAACGTCGACGGTCAGCAGACCGTACGCCTCCTCGGCACGCGCGCCGGCACCGAACAGCGCCTCCGCACCACGCGGCAGCCAGCCCACGCGCCCGGCCGCCTCTACGGGTTCCGCCGGCTCCACGGGCTCCACGGGTTCCGCCGGATCCGCCCGCTCAGCCGGCTCGCTGGACTCCGTCACCGGTCGCTCTCCTCCGCGCCCGGGGGTGTCACCAGCGGGCTGCTCAGCGCGGCGGCGGACGGGCGCCCGCCCACGGCCTCACCGGCGTACCGCTCGGCCGTCGACTCCCGCGCGATCTTCTCCTGCAGCTTGAGCACCCCTTGCAGCAGCGCCTCGGGCCGCGGCGGGCAGCCCGGCACGTAGACGTCGACCGGGATGATCTGGTCGACGCCCTTCGTCACGGAGTACGAATCCCAGTACGGGCCGCCGCAGTTGGAGCAGGCGCCGAAGGAGATCACGTACTTCGGCTCCGGCATCTGCTCGTAGAGCCGCTTGACGGCGGGCGCCATCTTGTCCGTCACCGTGCCGGACACCACCATCAGGTCCGCCTGCCGGGGCCCGGGCGCGAAGGGGATGACGCCGAGGCGGATGAAGTCGTGCCGGGCCATCGACGCGGCGATGAACTCGATGGCGCAGCAGGCGAGTCCGAAGTTGAAGACCCACAGGCTGTAGCGGCGGCCCCAGTTGAGGATCACCTTCATCGGTTCCGGGGCGAGCCGGGCCAGTGGCCCGAGCCTGCGAGGCTCGGGAAGGTCCGTCGTCGTATGCGTTACGTCCATTCCAGGACGCCCTTCTTCCATGCGTACAGCAAACCCACGGCCAGGAAGCCGAGAAAAATGAACATTTCCACCAGCGTGATGCCGCCGAAGCCGGGCGCCGCGAAGACCGTCGCCCACGGGAACAGGAAGACCGAGTCCACAGCGAAGATCACGTACAGGAACGCGTAGACGTAGTAGCGGATCTGGGTGTGCGCCCAGCCCTCGCCCACGGGGTCGACCCCGCACTCGTACGTCAGCATCTTCTCCCGGGTCGGCACCACCGGCCGCAGCAGCCGGCCGGCGCCGAAGGCCACGGCGACGAAGAGCACTCCGACCACCGCGACCAGCCCGACGACCGTATAGCCGTGGAAATAGTCCGGCACGTCTGCCCGCCCTCACTCACTCACTCGCCAGCTCACTCGCAGTCCAGGCAGGGAGTCTAGATGAGGGAGTCCCCACAAGCTTTCGCCTGGCAGGACCTTGTGGAACCGGGAAGGGAAACGCATGCCGCGAGTGCCCCTTTATGGGGCCGTTGCCGCCGGAAACCGCCCCTTGCCAGGCCGCGCGCACCGGGCAGAGAATCACACAACGTTTGTCGGGGACCTGACCAACCCCCCGATTGTCGTGGGGAATTCGGCCTGCGCCTTTCCCCATGACTACGCGCGTAGCCCCCCACGAGAGGAAACAACCATGCAGAACCGACGCAAGCTGTTCGCGAGAGCCGTCGCCACCGCCGCCGTCGCGCTCGCCGCCGTGAGCCTGCAGCCCGCCGGCGCCGCCATGGCGGGCACCCCGGACGAGCCGAGCACGAGGATAGTCGGCGGCACGCCCGCCGAGCAGGGTGAATTCCCCTGGATGGTGCGGCTGTCGATGGGCTGCGGCGGCGCCCTCTACGCCAAGGACGTCGTCCTCACCGCCGCCCACTGCGTGGACGGCAGCGGCCCGAACACCGGCATCACCGCCACCGGCGGCGTGGTCGACCTCGACGACCCCGCGGCCGTCTCGGTCAAGTCCACCGAGGTCCTGCAGGCCCCCGGCTACAACGGCACGGGCAAGGACTGGGCGCTCATCAAGCTCGCCGAGCCCATCGACCAGCCCACCCTGAAGATCGCCGAGAACGACGCCGGCAACAACGGCGACTTCACCATCGCCGGCTGGGGCGCGGACGTGGAGGGCGGCCAACAGCAGCAGAAGATGCTCAAGGCGACCGTGCCCTTCGTGGACGACGACACCTGCAAGGGCGCCTACGCCGAGCTGGTCCCCGGCGAGGAGCTGTGCGCGGGACTCATGGACCAGGGCGGCGTGGACAGCTGCCAGGGCGACTCCGGCGGCCCCATGTTCCGTAAGGACGAGGCCGGCGAGTGGCTCCAGGTCGGCATCGTCAGCTGGGGCGAGGGCTGCGCGCGGCCCGGCAAGCCCGGCGTCTACACCGAGGTGAGCACCTTCGCCGCGGACATCAAGGCGGGAGCGGGCCAACTGGGCTGACACAGCCCCGGTCCTCACCGGCCATCCGACGACGCCCGCGTGTGCGCCCGTACGCACACGCGGGCGTTGTCGTGCGGCGGGGGCGGGAGCGGAACAGGGTGGGGTTATCCCTAACGGCGAACCCCCTCCGCACCCCATGGCGCCGCCCCTCGCCGCCGGGCACGCTTGGCACATGACCGCGAGCACGCATCCCCACGGCAGCACGGACGACCAGGACGTCCACGGCGCCCAGGAGTTCCTGGACGCCGGTGACGGCCGTCTTCCGCCGCCGCGGCCGGTGTTCAGCGCGCAGACCTGGCGCGAGGTCGCCCATCTCCTCAGCAATCTGCCGGTCGACCTGCTGTGTTTCGTCTACATCTCGGTCTGCATCTACGCCGGCGCGCTGCTCTCGGTCACGGTCGTCGGGCTGCCGCTGCTCGCCCTGGGGCTGCTCGGCTGCCGCGGGCTGGGGCGGCTCGAGCGCGCCCGGGCCCGCGCGCTGCTGCGGGTACGCGTCGAGGAGCCGAGTCCGCTGCGCCCGGGTGAGCCCGGCTTCTTTCCCTGGCTGTGGGCGCAGGTGAAGGACTCGGTGGCGTGGCGGCACGCGCTCTATTTCTTCATCCGGCTGCCCTGGGGCTGGTTCACCTTCGCCCTGATGCTGCCCGGTCTGATCGTCGGCTGGCCGGTGCTGCCCTGGCTGGCGCGCGGACTGACCAATGTGGACCGGGCGCTGGTACGGGGCCTGTTGTCGCCGTCCGACGAGATGGAGCGGCGCATCGCCGAACTGGAGTCGGACCGCGGCTCGGTCGCCGACACCGCCACCGCCGACCTGCGCCGCATCGAACGAGACCTGCACGACGGCGCACAGGCCCGCCTCGTCGCCCTCGCCATGGACCTCGGCCTCGCCAGGGAAAAGCTCCTCGAGGACCCCGAAGCCGCCGCAGCCCTCGTCGACG